>RFQD01000049.1 GCA_009925875.1 Microbacteriaceae bacterium
GCCTGACCGGAGAGCAAGAAGAAGAGCACGGATCCAACAGCCAGAACTGCCGGAAGGATCAGCGCGTAGGCGTAACTTCGAGATCGTCGCCAGGTCAGGGCAATAGCGACGAGAGAACCGAGGATTGTGTAGATGGCCGCGTCGCCGCGTGCACCCGACGCGAGAAATGCCTCGAGCGCGAAAAGCACTCCAAGGCCAATGCGCCGGGGCGACCATTCCACATCATCCGATGGTTTCTGCAAGAAACCAAAGAGCGCGAACCATGCGGTCGGAACGCCCGTGATCGCCCATGCACTGGGATTGTTCGACGCGATGATGAACAACCCCAGCGGCACCAAGGTCACCGCCCACATGACCAGCTGAGTTCTCCGGAATTCTCGGGGCAACAGGAACCAGAGTGCCACCGCCGACCCAATGAAGAAGAGGATGTTCACGAACCTCATGACAATCGCCGACACCTCAATGTTGGGCGACGCAAACCAGTTCATCACCGAGTAATAAATCGGGGGATAGTTGCTCGAAAACGAGCCACGGAATGTCGAAACGGTCGGAGTGTCGGCTTTGAAGAGTGAACTCTGGCATTGCGGCGTCATCGTGACGTCGGTGGCGTAACACGCAGCCTTGATCAGAGACGAATCGAGCCGGCGTTCACCCGGCTTGTCGCCAGGAGCGCACAATCCCGGCCGATCGCCCCCGGCACACCAGATGCTCGCCAAGTGGAAGTCGTCATCGGGACTAGCGCCAATAGGTGATGCAAAAGCCCAGGCGCCCAGACCCAAGAAGACGACAACTGGCAGAAGAATCATCCAGCGCACGCGAGAGAACCACCGTGGCAATTTCATGCCTCCACGTTACCGGCAGCGCTGGTCAAGAAGCGGTTACTTCCCCGATAATCGGCGGGTGACGGCGCGGATTCCCCCGTTACGCCACATCGTCCGTGCGCCGCGTATTTTTCCCGAGAGCCAGCTCGGTCTCACAAAACGAGTCGGAATAGCACGCCCAAGGACAGGCCGGTCTGCCGCCGGTGTCACCGAGAGACAATACGCCACGAGTGGTTGCGCGACGGTCACCCAGTGGAACGTTGAACCAAGTTTCTTGGCCGCCTGCGCCGCACCGAGTCCGGCCGCGGTGAACAACAACGAGTCCATCGCCCGAGTGAGCGCATCGACGTCGCGCTCGGGCACGACAATGCCGGCGCCCGATGATGCGATGATTTCGGCAAACGAATCGCCCGCGGTGGACACAATCGGGAGGCCCGCCCACAAATAATCCAAAATCCGAGTGCGGAAACTAAATGCAGTTTCGAGATGCTCGAGGTGTGTGCTCACCCCGAGGTCGGCATCGGCCAGATAATTTGCCCGTTCAGAGTAGGGCACCCACGTGTCATTGAAAAAGACGTGTCGGTTCGTAAGTCCCAGTTCGTCAGCAAGTGATCGCGCGGATGAGAGTGAGCGGGTCAAACCAGTTGTAAATTCCGCCTCCCCAGAGGACGACCTTGTCGTTAGGTCCGATCCCGTCGACCTCGCCCTTGATCCCGTGTCGCGTGGCGGCAAATTTTTCATCCGATATTCCAAAGGGAACCACGTCGATGAGGTTGCGCAATGTGTCATCATCCGCATAGGTGAGAGGGTTCACTCGACCGACGGCGGCGAGATGGCCGAGCCACATGTCACGCTGTTTGTCCGACGCGCAGATGAAGAAATCGGCGCGACGCAATTGCCCGGTGAGAGCGGCAATGGTGCTCTCCACCTGTTGAGTTGCCGTTCGCGCATCGCGTTCTCGAACGTCTTCCACATGTTCAAAATGCATCGGGTCGTAAAGGTCGGCGATGATGATCTTGTTGGTTCGGGAAATCCACGGATTCAATCCCCAAACAAAACCTTGCACGATGACGACATCGGCCCACGCCACGTGCGGAACCAACGACCTGCGGTGAGCGACAACAACGTCAACGCCCAAATTCACCGGAGCGACGCTTGCCAATGAGGCAACCCGCACATCCATCGATGCCGACAGCACGCGAGCGAGTTCACACGCCCGAATCCCCGGACCCGCCATCACGGGGCAATCGGATCACCCGTAATGACGAGCACTCGACCCCGCGTGCGAAGTGCTTCGCTCACGTCACCATGCCTTCGGATCACCCGAAGCGGCCAGCCGTTTCAGGTAAATACCGTAACCACTTTTCTCCAGCGGGGCCGCAAGCCTCGATAACTCCGCGGACGAAATCCATCCGTTGCGCCAGGCGATTTCCTCGATGCATCCGATCTTGTGGCCCTGACGATCTTCGATGACCTTGACGTACTCGCTGGCTTGCATCATGGACTCGAATGTTCCCGTGTCCAGCCAGGCTGTTCCGCGATCGAGAACCTGAACCGACAGGTTGCCTTGTTGCAAATAGTGGTCATTGACCGAGCTGATTTCCAGCTCGCCGCGAGCGCTCGGCGTGATGCCCTTGGCGATGTCGACCACCTGATTGTCATAAAAATAGAGTCCGGGCACGGCAAAGTTGCTCTTCGGGTGTGCTGGTTTTTCTTCGATGGACACCGCGCGGAAATTGTCATCAAACTCGACCACTCCGTATGCGCTCGGCTCGGCGACGTGATACGCAAAGATCAGAGCCCCCTCGATGTCGGCGTTGCCGCGAAGCGCCCCACCGAGTCCCGCGCCATGAAAAATGTTGTCACCGAGCACCAGCGCCACCGACTCATCCCCGATGAAATCCTCGCCGATGATAAACGCCTGAGCCAGCCCATCGGGAGACGGCTGGCTGGCATAGTCGATGTGCATCCCAAACGCCGACCCGTCACCGAGCAGGGCACGGAACTGATCGTTGTACTCCGGTGTCGTGATAACGAGCACCTCGTTGATTCCCGCCATCATGAGCGTCGACAGCGGGTAGTAGACCATGGGCTTGTCATAGATGGGCATGAGCTGCTTAGAAATACCCTTGGTGATGGGCCACAACCGTGTGCCAGATCCGCCGGCCAGAATAATCCCGCGCATGAAGGTCTACTTTCCCGTGTTCAAACTCGCGTACCACACGAGACAGTCATCGTACTGAGGCAGGAGGTCCAGGGCTTCGGCCTCGGCCAGGGTTGGTGCGTTCGCATCCTTGTCGCTCAAAACAAGCTCTTCAGCGGGTAACTCAAAGGTGAGTCCGATGCGCGGATCGAGTGGGCTAATGCCGTGTTCTCGAGTGGGTTGAAAAACGTCGGAAACGAGGTAGGTCACGGTCGAATCATCGGTCAACGACACAAAAGCGTGCCCCAGTCCCTCCGGCAAATAGACGGAACGTCGATCGACATCGTCGAGCCGCACGGCATCCCACTGGCCAAACGTAGGCGAACCAACCCGAATATCGATGCAGTAGTCGACCACCGCACCGCGCGTGGCCGTGACGTACTTTGCCTGACCGCGGGGCACCTGCGCAAAATGGATGCCGCGCACAACGCCTTTACGTGAGACGGACGTGTTGACTTGTCGCACGTCGATGGCGTGCCCAACGGCTTCCGCGAGGGCGTCGAATCGATAGGTTTCGAGAAAAAGCCCGCGGTCGTCGACGAACTGTTGTGGCGTCACCTCGAAGGCACCCGCAATGGTCAGTTCTCGAATTTGCACGCGCCAAGCCTATCGATTAGCCCGCGACTAGAATTTGGATGTGCGAATTCTTGTCACCGGCGGGGCCGGGTTCATCGGGTCCAATTTTGTTCGCAAGGTGGTGACCGACACGTATCCGGGTCTCGAGGGTGCGCATGTCGTGGTCTTAGACGCACTCACCTACTCGGGCAATCTCGCCAACCTCGCTTCCGTTGCCGAGTTACCGCGATACTCCTTGGTTCATGGCGACATTCGTGACGCGGACTTGCTCGACACACTGTTCCCCGACGTAGATGCCGTGGTCCACTTTGCGGCAGAGTCGCACGTCGACCGCTCGGTTCGCGACGCGTCGGTTTTTGTCGAAACCAATGTGGTCGGCACCCAAAGATTGCTCGACGCGGCACTTCGTCATCAGCTCGCGCGATTCGTCCACGTGTCGACCGACGAGGTGTATGGCTCGATTAGTGAGGGCTCGTGGCCCGAGACCTGGCCGCTCGAACCGAACTCGCCGTACTCGGCATCGAAAGCCGGTTCCGACCTGCTCGCGCGCGCGTATCACCGCACGCACGGTCTCAACATTTCGATCACGCGATGCAGCAACAACTATGGCCCCTACCATTTTCCGGAGAAGGTCATTCCACTCTTTGTCACGAATCTCATTGATGACCGACATGTTCCGCTGTACGGCGAAGGAACCAACGTGCGGGACTGGTTACATGTGGATGACCACTGTCGGGGCATCGCGCTGGTGCTCACCAATGGGCGGCCGGGCGAGGTCTACAACATCGGTGGTGGCACCGAGTTGACGAATAAAGAATTGACCCAGCTCTTGCTTGACGCGACGGGGAAAGACTGGTCCTACGTAGACCATGTTGCCGACCGTCTCGGTCACGACCTGCGCTACTCCGTTGACATCACCAAGATTCGCACGGAATTGGGTTACGAACCGCTCGTGCCCTTCGAGCACGGATTGGCGGAGGTGGTGCAGTGGTACCGCGATAACCGCGACTGGTGGGAGCCGTTGAAGGCTCGGGCCGCCCTGAGCTAATCGTGGCCCGTATTCTCATCACCGGTGCGACCGGCATGTTGGGCACCGACCTCGTTGACGTGCTTTCGGCTCACGAGGTGACGGCCTTGTCTCGTACCGACCTCGACATCGAAGATGCGCCCGCGGTGCGCACCGCCGTGACGGGGCACGACGTGGTGATCAACTGCGCCGCCTACACGAAGGTGGACGACGCCGAGTCACACGAAGATGAGGCATTCGGAGTGAATGCACGCGGTGCCCACAACCTTGCCCTTGCCGCACGCGACGTTGACGCACGCGTGATCCACCTCTCGACCGATTACGTCTTCAATGGTCGCGCACACACACCCTATGCGGAAGACACCCCACGTGACCCGGTCTCGGCGTACGGTCGGACGAAGGCGGCCGGTGAAGAACTGGTACTCGAGGCACACGCCGAGGGAACGGCCATCGTGCGAACGGCCTGGCTCTATGGAGCGCACGGCCCCAATTTTGTCGACACGATTCTGCGACTCTTGGGTGAACGCGACACCCTCAGTGTTGTCAATGATCAACGCGGTCAACCGACGTGGTCGCGAGACGTTGCATTGCGCATCGCCGACATGGTGGCGGCCAACGTCCCCGCGGGAATTTTTCATGCCACCAATTCGGGAGAGGCCACGTGGTTCGAACTCGCGCAGCGAGTCTGCGAATTGACGGGCGAAGATCCGCTGCGAATCCTGCCAACCGATTCGTCACATTTCGTTCGCCCCGCCCCGCGCCCGCCCTACTCTGTACTCGGCCATCAGGCATGGGCAACAATGGGATTAGGTCCGCTGCGCTCGTGGCAGGAGGCCCTCGCTGAGCGACTTGCTCACCGGGTCAATGAAAATCTCGGAGACAACCATGGCTGATCGCGTGCTCATTTCCCGTGACGGACACATGCTCGTGATGCGGCTCAATCGCGCTGACAAGCGCAATGCCGCGGACATGCAAATGTTGACCGAGTTGTCACTCGCATTTGCGCAGCTCGAATCCGACAACGCACTGCGAGTCGGCGTTGTCCTCGCCGAGGGTGACCACTTCACGGGCGGGCTCGACTTGGCCGATATCACGCCACGACTGACAGCCAACGGACTCGACATGGTCCCCGAGGGTGGCATCGACCCGTGGGGCGTGGCGACCACTCCTGTGTCCAAGCCCGTCGTGATCGGCGTGAAAGGCACCTGTTTTACTCTCGGCATCGAGCTGATCCTGGCGGCCGACGTCGCTGTTGCCGCAGACAACACCTCCTTCGCTCAACTCGAAGTGCAGCGGGGAATACTTCCGTTTGGCGGCGCCACCTTGCGCTTTGCCTCTCGGTGCGGGTGGGGAAATGCGATGCGCTGGATGCTCACGGGCGACACCTTCGATGCGCCGGAGGCGCACCGCATGGGGCTCGTGCAAGACGTTGTCCCGACGGAGCAGGTCGAGGCGCGAGCACTCGAGATTGCCAGCCGCATCGCGAGCGCGGCACCGCTCGCGGTGGCCGCAACGCTGCGCAATGCCCGACTCGCCGCACGGGCATCCGAGGCGACCGCGATTGGCGCGCTACAACCGGAGTTGGTGAAGCTCATGAGTTCGCGCGATGCGGCCATCGCGTTCGAGAGTTACCTGACGAAGGTGCCGCCGGTATTTGAGGGTCGCTAAGCGTTCTTGGTTCGAGGTTTTTTGAGCGACTTCTGCAGGAGCACCGTGCCGAGCCAGCGACCGAACTTGAATCCAACTTTGCCCATGCGTCCGACTTCTTCGAACCCGAAGTGCTCGTGGAGTGCGATGGAACCTTCGGCTCCCGAATCAGCAATCACCGCGATGACTTCTTTGATTCCGGCCGCCGACGAGCGGTCGAGCAATTCGGCGAGCAGCGCACGACCGAGTCCCTTGCCGGTAGAGGCCGGACCAAGGTAAATCGAATTCTCGACCGTGTAGCGGTAGGCCTTTTTCTGTTTCCACGGGGTGACGAGCGCATAACCCAAGACCTGCCCCGAGGGTGACTCGGCCACGATGAACGGCATGTCGAGCTTGACGAGATAGGCGAACTTGGCGCGCCATTCTTTGAGTGACATTTCGTCCTCGTCGAAGGTGACAACACTGTTGCGCACGTAGTGGTTGTAAATCTCGCGAACGTCGGGCAGATCTTCGGCGCGCGCATCCCGAATCGTGAACGAAAAGGGTCGTTCGGGTGCAGGTGCGGGCTGCAAATGCCGGGGCAATTGCCGCGGTTTCATGTACTCCGACTCGAGCATCGCGCACCGTCTCGCTCTATAAAAATGGGAAAAGGAACCTACGGTAGCCTAAAGCGGTCCGGCGCCACGTGCGCCACAAGTTTCGAGAAAAGGCGCATCAGGTGGACCTCAAAGTTTCAGTCATCGGGACGGGCTATGTCGGACTCGTGACCGGCGCGTGTCTGGCGGATCTCGGCAACGACGTGGTGTGCCTCGACATCGATGCGGCGAAGGTTGCGTCGCTGCAATCGGGTCACGTGCCCATCTACGAGCCCGGGCTCGAAGAGACCGTCCGACGAAATGTTGCGGCCGGGCGCCTGCGCTTCACAACCGATCCGACCGAGGCCGCGGTGCACGGTGACTACCACTTCATCGCGGTGGGCACTCCCCCGAACGAGGATGGTTCCGCCGACATCCAGTATGTACACGCCGCCGCCACCAATATTGCGCGATCGATGAATCGTTACGGCGTCGTCATCAATAAGAGCACCGTTCCCGTCGGCACGGGCGCGCAGGTTGACGACATCATTGCCGGCATTCTGACCGAACGGGGTGCCGACTTTGGTTACTCGGTCGTGTCGAATCCGGAGTTTCTCAAAGAGGGCGCTGCCATCGATGACTTTATGAACCCCGACCGCGTTGTCATCGGTAGCGAAGACAAAAAGTCGATCAAGGCCATGAGACTGCTGTACAAGCCCCTGCTCTCGGATCCGAGTCGCTTGCACGTGACCTCGGTGCGCAGCGCCGAACTCATCAAGTACGCGGCGAACGCCATGCTCGCCACGCGCATCAGCTTCATGAACGAACTCGCGGTTCTCGCCGAGCAGGTCGGTGCAAATATCGACGATGTTCGCCGTGGTATCGGTAGCGACCAGAGAATCGGCAATGCATTTCTCAATGCGGGTGTGGGATACGGCGGTTCCTGTTTCCCGAAAGACGTCCAGGCACTCATTCGAACCTCTCGAGAGTCCGGCCTCCCCGGACTCAAAATTCTCGAGGCCGTTGAGGCCGTCAATACCGCGGCGAAGAGCCGTCTCACCGAAAAGGTGCTGGCCGAATATGGCGACATCGCCGACATGACCTTTGCCGTGTGGGGTCTCTCCTTCAAGCCCAACACCGACGACATCCGTGAGGCGACGAGTTTGCAACTCATCAGCGACCTGACCTCACGCGGCGCCAAGGTCGTTGCGTACGACCCGGTGGCGATGGAGGCGACGAAAAAGGTTGTTTCGCACCCACTCGTGACCTTCGCCGCGTCGTCGACCGAGGCGCTCACCGGGGCCGACGCACTCATCATCGTGACCGAATGGGCCGAGTTTCGCAACGCCGACCTGAAGCAGCTCGCGCACGTGTTGTCAACACGCACGGTGTTTGATGGTCGAAACCTTTTTGTCCCCGAAGACATGAAGAAGAAAGGCGTCACGTACCACTCCATCGGTCGCGCGACGGTCCGATCCACGCGTTAGAGCGACCAATCGACGGGCTCCACTCCGAGCTCGATGAGCGCATCGTTCGCCCGGCTAAAGGGTTTGCTCCCGAGAAACCCGCGGGAAGCGGACAGTGGGCTCGGATGCGCAGACTCAATCACACGCACTTTCTCGCGCTGCGCCAACGGAGCCACCGCAGCCTGAGCGACCCGACCCCAGGCGAGCACGACCAGTGGCGCCGGGCGGTCGGCCAGTGCCGCGATAATCGCATGTGTCACGACGTCCCACCCGAGACGACCGTGAGATCCGGAACTCCCGGGCGACACCGTCAGTGTGCGATTGAGCAACATCACCCCGCGCTGAACCCACGGTGTCAGGTCTCCGGTCGCAGGAACAACACCACCCAGGTCGGAAACGAGCTCGGCACAGATGTTTCGCAACGAACCCGGGAGGGGTCGCACATCGGCCGGCACCGAAAAAGCCAAACCCATCGCGTAACCGGGCGTGGGATACGGGTCCTGCCCGAGGAGGAGCACGACG
>RFQD01000050.1 GCA_009925875.1 Microbacteriaceae bacterium
CACCGCGTCCACGACTCGCTAGATATTTTTTTATGGTGGAAGACATTCCACACCCACAACGAAGGAACACATGAACGCACAAACACAGTCCCTAGCCAACGCGGGAGTCAGCATTTGGCTCGATGATCTCTCCCGAAGCGCGCTGTCAACGGGTAATCTTGCGCGACTCATATCCGGGGCCAATGTTGTGGGCGTCACGACGAACCCCACGATCTTCGCCGGTGCGCTTCGCGACGGCGAGAGTTACGCTGACCAAATCTCCCACCTTGCTTCGGCCGGCGCTGACGCAGAGACGGCTGTATTCGAGATCACCACCGATGATGTTGCCGCGGCGTGTGATCTCTTTGCGCCTATCTACGATTCGACGCCATTGAGGTATCCCCCACGCTCGCGCACGACGCAGCTGGCACCATCTCTGAGGCTCATCGCTTGTGGGCCAAGGTCAACCGACCAAACGCCCTCATCAAGATTCCCGCAACGCTGGCCGGACTCGATGCAATCACAGAAGTCATTGGGGCGGGGATTTCCGTAAATGTGACTCTGATTTTTTCCCTCGAGCGATATGAGGCTGTCATCAACGCCTATCTCGCAGGGCTCGAAAAGGCCCACTCGGCGGGTCTAGACCTAGACACAATTCACTCAGTCGCGTCGTTCTTTGTTTCGCGTGTTGACACGGAGGTCGATAAGCGACTGGAACAACTCGGTGCCGACACCGAACTGAAGTCGCGAGCGGGTTTGGCAAACGCTCGACTCGCGTACGAGCTATTCGAGAATGCCTTTGAGTCGGAACGAGCGGCGGCATTGCTGGCACGGGGCGCGAACGTGCAGCGACCCTTGTGGGCATCGACGGGGGTGAAGGATCCATCACTACCCGACACGCTCTATGTGACCGAGCTCGTGGCGGCGGGTGTGGTCAACACGATGCCCGAGAAGACGCTTCTCGCAACGGCAGATCACGGAGTAGTGACGGGCGACACCATTACGCTCAACTACGACGAGTCCCGGTTGTTGTTCGCGCAATTGGCCGCCGCAGGTGTTGATTTCGACGATGTGACCCGCACGCTTGAGGCGGAGGGCGTGGAGAAATTTATTGTGTCGTGGGGAGAACTTCTCGAGACCGTCACCGTAGCTGTGGAGGCCGCACAATGAGTTTTCGTATTCACGTCAGCGGGCCTGTGGGCGAGGCGGTCAATGCACGCGTACCGCAGCTTGTCAGTGACCTCGTAGCGTCGAGCATTACTGACGCCAATCCGACACTCTGGGGCAAGGGTGCCGAGGCGGAGGCGTCGATTCGCCTGGGGTGGGTTCAATCCGTGGCTGTGTCACGGCCTCTCGTAGCCGAAGTGAACGCCGAGCGAGAGCGTCTCTTGGGCCTGGGGGTCTCACGTTTCGTACTGGCAGGTATGGGAGGTTCTTCGCTTGCTCCCGAAGTGATGACGTCAACTTTTGGTGTTGACTTGACCATTCTTGATTCAACGGAACCAGGGCAGGTCCGCGCGGCGTTGGGCGATGGCCTCGCCGATCTCGCTGTCATCGTCGCATCGAAGTCCGGATCGACAGTCGAGACCGACAGCCAATTGAGAACCTTTCACGCTGCCTTTGAGGCCGCCGGAATCGTTCCGGCCGAGCGCATCATCGTGGTCACAGATCCGAACTCCCCACTCGAAAGCCACGCGCGCGAGGCGGGATATCGGGTGTTTACGGCCGATCCTCATGTTGGTGGACGATATTCCGCTCTCACGGCATTCGGTTTGGTTCCAAGCGGACTTGCCGGGGTCAACATCGCAGAGATTCTCGACGAGGCCGAGGCTGTGCTCCTTGACGTTGCGACAGACCACGTCGACAACCCGGCCTTAATTCTGGGCACGGCTATTGCTGCCCGGGTTCCGCACGTCAACAAGCTGGGAATCGTTCCGGATGGAACTCACATTGTGGGGCTACCGGATTGGATCGAGCAACTCATTGCTGAATCAACTGGCAAAGAGGGAACGGGCATTCTCCCCGTCGCACTCGACGTGGTGTCCACCGAAACACTCGCGCCGATGGACGATCTCGTACTGTGTCGGCTGGTGGACGACGCTCACGAGCATCACCTCCTCGCCTCGGACCGGCATGACGGTGAGATCCTCGTCAGTGGAACACTGGGCGCATCCTTCATCGTCTGGGAATATGCCACCGCTGTTGCTGGCCTCCTGTTATCGATCAACCCGTTCGATCAGCCTGACGTCGAATCAGCAAAGGCGGCCACGCGAGCACTTCTCGATCATCAACCACCGACAACCTCGCCACTTTTCATCGAGAGTGGCATCGAGGTTCGGGCGCGTGGAGATTTCGCAGTAGGGGCCACAACCGTGCGCGAGGCGATATCGGCAGCTCTCGCAACGATCCCCTCAGATGGCTACCTGTCCGTGCAGGCATACATTGACCGGGCTTCGTATCCCCAGGTTGCGGGAGTGCGTGACCTCGTGGCCGCGCGCGCGGGACGTCCGGTGACTTTTGGTTGGGGACCGCGATTCCTGCACTCAACCGGTCAATTTCACAAGGGAGGTCCGGCTGTCGGCGTATTCATCCAAATACTTCAGGTCGCACAGCGGGACCTCGACATTCCGGGTCGACCATTCACCTTCGGGTCACTTATCCGAGCTCAGGCAGAAGGGGATGCCTCTGTGCTCGAAGCGCACGGACGTCCTGTGCTCACCATCACGCTCACCCATCCCGATGAACAACTCGTGAGACTCTTCGAGGCCTTCAATTAGTCATGTCGGTCGATATCTCGGTGGGCAGTAACCCGCTTCGCGTGAGTGAGGACCGTCGACTGCACGCCATCGCCGGTCCGTGTGCAATTGTTCTGTTCGGAGTGACCGGAGATCTTGCGCGCAAAAAATTAATGCCCGCGGTGTATGACTTGGCCAATCGTGGACTCTTGCCACCCGGCTTTGCTTTGGTCGGGTTCGCACGTCGTGATTGGGAGCAACAAGATTTTGCCCAGGTGGTTCACGATTCTGTCAAGGAATACGCGCGTACCGAGTTTCGAGAGGACGTGTGGGAACAACTCCTGAAGGGTATTAGGTTCGTCAGCGGATCGTTTGATGATGATGCATCTTTCGATGTCTTGAAATCGACATTGGAGCAATTGGATGTCGATCAAGGAACCATGGGTAACCATTGCTTCTACCTGTCGATTCCCCCCGGATCATTCCCACTCGTCACTCAACAACTCCGGCGTTCCGGACTTGCCGCCGGGGGTGGCGATGCGTGGCGTCGCGTTGTCATCGAGAAGCCTTTCGGGAGCGACCTCGCCACGGCTCGCGAGCTCAACACCGTGGTCGAATCTGTTTTTCCTGCCGACTCGATTTTTCGAATCGATCACTACCTAGGGAAAGAGACTGTTCAAAACATCCTCGCGTTGCGCTTCGCGAACCAATTGTTCGAACCACTCTGGAACGCGGAACATGTCGATCACGTTCAAATCACCATGGCCGAAGACATTGGTGTCGGCGGACGCGCCGGCTACTATGACGGAATTGGTGCGGCTCGAGACGTGATTCAGAATCACTTGCTTCAACTCATGGCGTTGACCGCGATGGAGGAGCCGATTTCCTTCAACGCTGACGATCTGCGAGCAGAGAAGGAGAAGGTCTTGGCGGCGGTCCGTCTGCCCGCTGACCTCTCTATTTCCACCGCGCGTGGTCAGTATGGTTCCGGATGGCAAGGTGGCGAATTTGTTCCCAGCTTTCTTCAGGAAGAGGGCATGAATCCTCATTCCACGACGGAAACGTTTGCCGCCATGCGACTGGACATTGGCACACGTCGGTGGGCTGGTGTCCCGTTCTATCTGCGAGCCGGCAAACGTCTAGGTCGGCGCGTGACCGAAATTGCTGTCGTGTTCAAACGAGCTCCGCAATACTTGTTTGCCGACCATCAGACTTCAGCCCTTGGTCAAAACGCGCTCGTCATCAGGGTGCAGCCGGATGAAGGCGTCACCATTCGGTTTGGGTCAAAAGTACCGGGCGCCGGAATGCAAGTGCGCGACGTGACCATGGATTTTGGATACGGACATGCATTCACGGAGGCAAGCCCCGAAGCGTACGAACGACTCATTCTGGACGTTCTCTTGGGAGACCCTCCTCTTTTTCCTCGGCACGAAGAAGTCGAGTTGAGTTGGAAGATTCTCGACCCGATTGAGGAATTCTGGGCTAGTCAGGGTGGTCCAGAACAATACGCTCCCGGTTCGTGGGGACCGCGAAGTGCGGACGAATTGATGGCTCACGATGGTCGAGCGTGGAGGCGACCATGATTATCGAGTTCCCTGAAACCACGACCGGGAAAATTTCCAAGGCACTCGTGAGCATCCGAGAGGAGGGTGGCGCGGTGGCATTGGGTCGCGTACTCACTCTCGTCATCTCGACGTCTCCCGGCAAGGAAGAGCACGCGATTAGTGCGGCGAACGAGGCGTCTCGCGAGCATCCCATGCGTGTCATCGTCGTCAGTATTCCAGTGGAGTCGACGAACATCACGAACCGTCTCGACGCAGAAATACGAGTGGGTGGTGATGCGGGAGCAAGTGAAGTGGTGATACTTCGGGCCTACGGAGAGGCCGGTTCCGACGAACTCGGTCTCGTGACTGGTCTTCTTCTCCCCGATACTCCTGTGGTCGTTTGGTGGCCTGATGAGACTCCTGCCCGCATCAGCGGAGCCCCACTGGGTACGATCGCGCAACGACGCATCACGGATTCGGCGGCGCAGGCTGATCAACTCGGGTTTTTGCCGACACTGGCCGCCGCGTACCAGCCCGGAGACTCGGATTTTGCGTGGACGCGTTTGACTCCGTGGCGCCAGCAACTCGCCGCGGTTCTCGACCAGCCGCCCTACGAGCCCATCACGTCAGCGGAGGTGACCGCCGCAGCCGAGTCGTTGTCCGCGCGCATGCTGGCGGCATGGCTTTCGCTTTCTCTCGGAATTCGCGTGACGTTCACGTCGGTTCCGGATCGACCGGGACTGGGTTCCATTCAGCGGGTGACCATGTCGCGTTCGTCGGGAGACATTATTCTCGAGCGAACCACTCCAGGAATGGCACGACTGCAGCAACCTGGTCAACCGACGCACGACATTGCTCTCGTACGACGAAACCTTCGGGACTGTCTTGCTGAAGAGTTGCGACACCTCGACCCCGACGAGGTCTACGGTCGAGTTCTCATCGACGGGATGAATCTGATTGAAGAGTCGGCGTGACGTTGGCGCAATTGCAGGTTTTTGAGAACCCGGAGTCTGTCGCGCGTGCCGTGGCAGACAATTTGACGAACGCGATGGCCGCAGACATCGACACCCGCGGTGAGTGTCATGTAGTTCTCACCGGAGGTACCGTCGGAATCGCGCTCCTTCGCTTTGTCACGTCGACGGGTTCGATTGACTGGAGTCGCGTGCATCTGTGGTGGGGAGACGAACGTTTCGTCGCATCCGACAGTCCCGACCGAAACGTCGGTCAAGCCTCTGAGGCTCTCATCAACCGAATAGATATCCCTCGCGAAAACGTACATCCGATTGCGTCGTCAACTGAGGTCGCGAATGTCGAGGACGCCGCACGACGCTATTCCCGCGATTTGGAGGAGTTCTTCGGAGTGGACTTTCCGCACTTCGATATCGTGCTGCTTGGAGTAGGTCCAGACGGTCATGTCGCGAGTCTTTTCCCGCATCTTCCCGGTGTGACCGAGACCGGCCTGACTGTGATTCCCGTCGACAACTCTCCGAAGCCACCCTCTCAACGCGTTTCCCTCACGCTACCTTCCCTCAATGCAGCCCGGCGCGTGTGGCTGGTAGCTGCGGGGCGCGAAAAAGAGAATGCGGTTCGCGACGCTCTGCGTTCCATTCCCGCCGAGGATTCTCCGGTCAGCGCTGTGCGGGGAATTGAGGAAACTATTCTCTTCGTCGACGACGCGGCGGCTTCCGCCGTTCATGTCACGCGCGACGCGACCGAGTAGCTCTTAGGCCTTGGCGGTACCGCGACGCACACGTAACTGGTGGAGTGCATCCTCAAGAATCTGCTCCGCTTCTTCGGGAGTGCGACGTTCCTTCACATAGGCCAAGTGCGTCTTATATGGCTCGAGCTTTGCAACCATTGGAGGGTTGTCTTTGTCGCGACCCGCCGGCAAGCCCGACTGTGGACAGTCGATCAGCTCGGGAATTTCTTCCTCCGGTAGGTTTGCCGCGAAATAGCGTACTGTTTCATTTCCGAGCGCGTCCCAATAACTGATTGCGATTCGATCCGCGTGAACGCCATGGTCTTGTTCCCCCATTGGTCCCGCCCCCACGCGCGAGCCACGGATGGCGCTTCCGCTCGAAGACACTAGATGCCTGCCGAGAACTTTGTCAGGAGTCCCAAGAGGATGATGCTCGCAATCCAAATGAGACCGAGGATGACAGTGATCCGATTGAGGTTTCGCTCAGCAACGCCAGAGGAACCCAACGAGGAGGTCACTCCACCTCCAAACATGTCTGAGACTCCCCCTCCACGACCCTTGTGCAGAAGAATGAGGAGCGTGAGCAACAGGCTGGTGATGGCCAGAATGATCTGGAGCACTACTTGAATGATCTCCACGAGATACCTTTCGACAAATTAAGCCGGGTCAAGTCTAGACGCTCCACGAGCGCCGACCCCGCAACTAAATGACGTGCTTGTAAAAACGCACGATGGACGCAAACTCAGCGACATCCAAGCTCGCCCCACCGACGAGTGCGCCGTCAATATTCGACTGACGCATGAACGCTGCGATGTTCGAGGCCTTGACCGATCCGCCGTAGAGAATGCGCGTACGGTCAGCGAACTCAGAGCCGAAGTTCTCTCGCAATGTTTCGCGCAACGCGCCACACACGAGTTCAGCCTGTTCCTCGGTGGCAGCCTTTCCAGACCCAATCGCCCACACCGGTTCGTACGCGATCACCACTTCGGCATCCGCCGAAATACCGGCCAAGCTCGCCTTCACCTGTGCGACGGGGACGGCGCTCGCACCGAACTCTTCTAGATCATCGGCCGTCTCTCCGACACACAGGATTGGCACCAAGCCGAAACTCAGCGCGGCGCGTACTTTTGCTCCCACAACGTCGTTTGTTTCCCCGTGGAATTGTCGTCGCTCGCTGTGTCCGACGAGAACATACGAACACGCGAGCGACGCGAGAAACGAACCGCTGATTTCCCCCGTGAAAGCTCCGGATTCATGAGTGGAAACGTCTTGAGCACCGTACGCTATCGAAAATTTCTCGGCCTCGACGAGTGTTTGAACGCTTCGGAGGTCAGTGAAAGGAGGGAAGACGGCAACCTCCGAGGCCGCAGTATCGTGTTTCGCCTCGTCTAGGGTCCAGGCGAGCTTCTGTACAAACGCAATGGCCTGAAGATGGTCGAGGTTCATCTTCCAGTTTCCGGCAATTAGCGGCACACGAGCGGCTACCATCCCAACACCTCCAGACCCGGGAGGGTCTTCCCCTCAAGAAATTCCAGACTGGCGCCACCTCCGGTGGAGATGTGCCCGAACTGTTCGTCTCGGAACCCGAGAGAACGCACCGCCGCGGCAGAATCTCCTCCACCAACGACGGACAATCCACGAACTTTCGTCAGCGCTTCGGCGATGGCACGTGTGCCGTGCGAGAATGCAGGGAACTCGAAGACGCCCGCCGGGCCATTCCAAAATACTGTTGCGCTCGACTCAATAATGGACGCAAACATTGCCGCCGACTCCGGCCCAATGTCTAACCCGAGACCGGATGCACCAAACGGAGTTTGTTCCATGGCGTCAATCGAGGTGACCGTGTGGTCTGCATTTGCGGCAAACGACGCAGCCATCACGATGTCCGTCGGGAGCACGAGTTCAACGCCACGCGATGCAGCCCCCTCAATGTAACCCCGCACCGTCTCGACCTGCTCCTGCTCCAGCAGGCTGGCTCCCACACGATGACCGAGGGCCGCGAGGAAAGTGAAAACCATCCCACCCCCGATGAGGATGCGATCCACTCGGGGCAACAGGTGATTGATGACACCGAGCTTGTCCGAGACCTTGGAGCCTCCCAGCACAACCGTGTAAGGCCGCTCGGGTGCTTCCGTGAGTTTGTACAACACCTCGAGTTCGGCGGCAATGAGCAAGCCTGCCGCGCTGGGCACAATCGTCGCGAGGTCAAATACACTGGCTTGCTTGCGATGCACGACACCGAAACCGTCAGAAACAAATGCGTCCGCGAGCTCAGCCAACTGTGACGCAAAAGCGTGGCGAGTGGCATCATCCTTGGACGTTTCTGCGACGTTGAACCGGACGTTTTCTAAGACGAGAAGCTGGCCGTTTCCGAGCCCCGACACTGCCGCCGATGCAGACTCCCCCACCGTTTCTCCGACAAAACTGACTGGCTCGCCAAGAATTTCTCCCAGCCGGGTAGCGACCGGAGCGAGACTGAAAGCAGGGTCTGGAGCCCCGTCCGGTCGCCCCAGATGACTAACGACGATGACTCGAGCGTTTGCAGCGAGAAGGTGACGAAGAGTCGGAACTGACGCCCTAATTCGACCGTCGTCAAGAATAACGCCGTCTTTGAGAGGAACGTTCAAGTCACAACGAACAA
>RFQD01000006.1 GCA_009925875.1 Microbacteriaceae bacterium
GGTTCGTGTCGTACTCTCGACACATGAACACTCTCGTCGAAGTTCTCATTCACGGTCAGGTCCCTGAGGTTTCGCATCCGGGGGATGCCGGTGCCGACTTAATCTCTACGGAAGACGCAGTGATCACGCCGGGAAGCAGAGTCACGCTCGGCACCGGAATCGCTATCGCGCTACCTCCGGGTTTTGTGGCTTTCGTTGTTCCGCGGAGTGGGCTTGCGGCAAAGCATGGGATCACCGTCGTCAATTCGCCGGGGACCGTTGACGCCGGTTATCGAGGTGAAATCAAGGTGACCCTGCTCAACACGGACGCGTCACTCGACTTTGTGGTGCATTCAGGCGACCGTGTCGCCCAGCTCATTGTGATGCCGTTCGTGCGCCCCGTTTTCGTACCCGTGACGTCTCTGCCGGTCAGCGAGCGCGGGGAGGGTGGTTTCGGCTCAACCGGAACGGCGTCACGCAGCTAGGTAGTATTTCTCATCATGAGCACTGCGGACTACTGGCCCTCACCGAAGAGTGAACCCGACGATCGGAGCGCGAGAGGCCCGTTCGACGAATCCGAGGTAAGCGGGGTTCGACCCTGGATTGACCTCGGAAGCATCAAGTTGATTCCTCGGGAGGGCCTCAATCTGCGCGTCGAAGTTGAGGATGGCTCCGGGCGCGTGGTGGCGGTCGCGCTGGACTATCTGGGCTCCACGCTCCAAGTTCAACCGTTTTCCGCTCCGCGAAACGAAGGTCTGTGGCACGAAATTCGGTCTCAAATTACCCAGCAAGTGTCGAATCAAGGCGGAACGTTGGAAGAACAGCTTGGACCGCTCGGGATCGAACTTGTGGCGTCAGTACCTACCGCGGGCAAGGCATCACAGGTGGTTCGATTCCTCGGTGTCGATGGACCTCGTTGGTTTTTGCGTGGGGTAATCATTGGTCCGGCCGCTACGGACGGTGATGGTCGGGCCGCCCTGGTCGACCTTTACCGGAGCCTGGTTGTCGTGCGGGGCAACGTACCGATGCCACCGCGCGAGTTGCTGCCCTTATCTCTTCCGGCTCAGGCGGGTGGCTTTCTCTCGTGACCGAACCCGACGAGAAGACTCCGGCCGGCAAGAAGTCGCCCATCGAGAGATCTGGCTTGGCCGCCCTCGGTGAGTCGACGGCGGTGACGAGTGCCGGGCATCCGTTACTTCGTGCCATGGGCGGATTTTTGGGAATCGCTGAAACGGTTCTGCCCGGGTTAGTTTTTCTCGTTACCTACGCGGCGAGTGGCTTTCCACCCGGCATGCCCTGGCTCGCACTCGGACTGTCGGTGGGCGTTTCTGCCGCATTTACCGTATGGCGTCTCATTCGACGTCAACCGGTGACCCAAGCAGTGGCCGGATTGCTTGCGGTCGGCGGTTCTGCTGCGCTTGCACTCTGGTCAAACCGACCCGAGAACAATTTTCTTATCGGCATCTACACGAACGCGGGTTACGGCGTGGCATTTCTTGTCTCGGCCGTCATTGGCTGGCCGCTTGCTGGCGTGATTGTGGGATACGCGCGGCAGGAAGGTACGGCGTGGCGCTCGATTCGTCACCATCGACGTGTATTTACAGGTGTGACGTTGATGTGGGTTGGCATGTTCGCCGTGCGACTGGCCGTCGAGCTCCCCTTATATCTTGTGGGCGACGTGGCCACCTTAGCCGTGACCAAACTCGCTCTGGGATTGCCTCTGTACGTTCCCGTCCTGGCCCTGTCGTGGTTGATCATCCGATCGCTGTATCGAGAGAAGTAGGCGAAGACACGATATCTTGATATCAAGATAAATTCGTGCTGGCGAGTTTTACCCACGCGGGAGTTAACTCGCATGTTTTTTGAGGAGCCCATTGGTGTCTGCCGTCAACAGCTTTGGAAGTAAATCGACACTTTCTGTAGGTGGAAACTCCTACGAAATCTTTCGCGTGGACGCCGTGCCAGGCCACGAAAAACTTCCGTATAGCCTGAAAGTCCTGCTGGAAAACCTGCTTCGCACCGAAGACGGTGCGAATGTCACGGCGGCCCAGATCGAAGCACTGGGCTCGTGGGTTCCCTCGGCCGAGCCCGATACGGAAATCCAGTTCACCCCCGCCCGGGTCATCATGCAGGACTTCACGGGTGTTCCCTGCGTGGTCGATCTCGCGACCATGCGTGAGGCCGTTGCGCAATTGGGTGGCGATCCGAAGCGAGTCAACCCCCTTGCGCCAGCGGAACTGGTGATCGACCACTCCGTCATCGCGGACCTCTACGGTACCGCGGAGGCTCTGGCGAAAAATGTGGAAATTGAGTACGAGCGCAACGGCGAGCGCTACCAATTTTTGCGTTGGGGACAGACGGCCTTTGACGACTTCAAGGTTGTCCCGCCCGGCACGGGTATCGTTCACCAGGTCAACATCGAATACCTCGCTCGCGTCACCATGGTTCGGGACGTCAACGGAACCACGCAGGCATATCCCGACACCTGTGTCGGCACCGACTCACACACCACGATGGTCAATGGTCTCGGCGTGCTCGGATGGGGCGTGGGTGGGATTGAGGCCGAGGCGGCCATGCTCGGTCAACCGGTGTCGATGCTCATCCCCAAAGTCGTCGGGTTCAAGCTCTCGGGAGCGATTCCCGCTGGAGTTACCGCGACCGACGTCGTGCTTACGATTACCGAAATGCTTCGTGCACACAAGGTCGTGGGTAAGTTCGTTGAGTTCTACGGACCAGGTGTGTCGTCCGTTCCTCTCGCGAACCGCGCCACCATTGGCAACATGAGCCCCGAGTTCGGGTCAACCGCAGCCATGTTCCCCGTCGACGACGTGACATTGGACTACCTGCGACTCACTGGCCGTAGCGAAGACCAGATTGCGCTTGTCGAGGCGTATTCCAAAGAACAGGGACTCTGGTTCGACCCGGCCAGCGAGCCCGTCTTTAGTGAGTACCTCGAGCTTGACCTGTCCACAGTTGTTCCGTCCATCTCAGGGCCGAAGCGCCCGCAAGACCGAATCGAGCTGTCACAAGCTAAAACGCAATTCCACAAAGATCTCGAGTCCCAGACGGTCGGGACTCCCGCGACCGTTTCAATCGCAGGGGGAGAGACGTTCGAGCTTAAAAGCGGAGCGGTGACGATTGCGGCGATCACGTCATGCACGAACACGTCGAACCCGTCGGTGATGATTGCCGCCGGGCTGCTCGCGCGCAACGCCGCGACAAAGGGACTGAAGTCAAAGCCGTGGGTTAAGACCACTCTTTCCCCGGGATCCAAGGTCGTCACTGACTACTACGACAAGTCCGGTCTCACCCAGTACCTCGACGCCATCGGGTTCTACCCGGTCGGGTACGGATGCATGACATGCATCGGCAACTCGGGGCCGTTGCCGGAGGAAGTGTCAGCCGCGGTGAACGCCAACGATTTGTCTGTCACCGCCGTGCTGTCGGGAAACCGCAACTTCGAGGGTCGCATCAATCCCGACGTGAAAATGAATTACCTGGCAAGCCCTCCGCTCGTCATCGCTTACGCGCTTGCCGGGTCGATGGACTTCGATTTCGAAACCGAGTCCCTGGGTAACGACAATGACGGGAATCCGGTCTTTCTCAAAGATATTTGGCCGGATGCGTCCGAGGTCGCGACAACTATCGAGTCATCAATTGATCGCGAAATGTTCACTCACGAATATTCCGGAGTGTTTGACGGTGACGAGCGCTGGAAGGGTCTGCCCACGCCGACCGGTGACACATTCGCCTGGGACGCAAAGTCCACGTACGTTCGGAAGCCCCCCTACTTTGACGGCATGGTCATGGAAACGACGCCCGTCACGAACATCTCCGGCGCGCGCGTGCTGGCAACGCTCGGGGACTCCGTGACCACCGACCACATTTCGCCTGCCGGAAATATCAAGGCGGGAACTCCAGCCGGCCAATACCTCGATGAGCATGGCGTCTCGCGGGCAGACTACAACTCCTACGGCTCTCGACGCGGAAACCACGAGGTGATGATCCGCGGGACGTTCGCGAACATCCGTCTCAAGAATCAACTTCTCGACGGTGTCGAAGGTGGTTATACGCGTGACTTCACCCAGCCGGATGCACCGCAAACGTTCATCTACGACGCCAGTGTCAATTACCAGGCCGCGGGCACGCCGCTCGTCATTTTTGCGGGCGCCGAGTACGGTTCCGGGTCCAGCCGTGACTGGGCAGCGAAGGGCACGAGTTTGTTGGGTGTGAAAGCTGTCATTACTCAAAGCTTTGAGCGAATTCACCGTTCCAACTTGATCGGAATGGGGGTCTTGCCCTTGCAGTTCCCCGCCGGAGAAACGTGGGCGTCGCTCGGGCTCGATGGAACGGAAATCGTCTCGATCGACGGTATCGACGAGCTCAACCGGGGAGTGACGCCGAAGACCGTTCGGGTTACGGCAGTCCCCAGCGAGCATTCGTCGCCCGGCAAGAAGACGGTCGAGTTCGAGGCCGTCGTTCGCATCGACACTCCAGGCGAAGCGGACTATTTCCGAAACGGTGGGATTCTCCAGTACGTGTTGCGCAGTCTGGTTGCCTAAGGGGAACTGCTCGTTAGACTTTCGAGCATGGCAATCCTCCCCACGATTCAGGGTCCGCGTGACCTCGACAAGCTCAGCGAAACCCAGTTGCGCGAGCTTGCCGTCGAGATTCGAGAGTTTCTCGTTCGTGAGGTGGCGCGCTCGGGAGGTCACCTTGGTCCCAATCTCGGCGTGGTGGAACTTACGCTCGCGATACACCGCGTGTTTGACTCGCCGACCGATGCAATCGTGTGGGACACCGGACATCAGTCATATGTGCACAAGCTGCTGACTGGTCGTCAAGATTTTTCTCACCTGCGCCAACGTGGCGGAATCGCAGGCTATCCGCAGCGCTCCGAGTCCATCCACGACATCGTCGAAAGTTCTCACGCCTCGAGTTCATTGTCATGGGCGGACGGAATCTCGCGTGCGTTCACCATGACTGGTCAGGCCGACCGGCACGTCGTTGCCGTCGTGGGTGACGGGTCGCTGACCGGTGGCATGACCTGGGAAGCGCTCAATAACATTTCCCATGACAACACACGCAACCTCGTCATCGTGGTCAACGACAACGGCCGGTCGTACGCGCCGACCATCGGTGGCATCGCACGGTTTCTCGACAAGGTGCGCACGCGACCCACGTATCGAAATCTCCATTTTTCGAGTCGAAAGGCCTTTGCCAAGATGGGGCCGACGGCGCGTGCGCTGTATCGGGGTGTGCGCGGCGGCATCCACGGCTTCTTGAGTCGTATGACAAACAACCAGTCTCTGTATGCAAACCTCGATATCAAGTACTTGGGGCCGGTTGACGGACACGATGTGACAGCGATGCAAGCAGTCTTGCGTCAGGCCAAGAATTACGGCGCACCCGTAATTGTTCACGCGATCACCGAAAAAGGTCGGGGATACGCGCCCGCGCGCGACGACGATGCGGACCAGTTTCACGCTGTGGGACAAATTCATCCCGACACGGGTTTACCCATTTCTACGTCGAGCAAGGAGACGTGGACAGACGTTTTCGGGCAACAACTGGTGGCGCACGCCGCGGCGGACCCTCGGATTGTCGCAATAACGGGTGCGATGCTTCGGCCGACGGGTCTGCTGGCGATGTCGGAAAAATTTCCCGAACGCGTTCTTGATGTTGGAATTGCCGAGCAACACGCGGTGACCTCGGCGGCTGGTCTCGCCTACGGCGGTCTGCACCCCGTCGTGGCGTTGTACGCGACGTTCGTCAATCGTGCCTTCGATCAGGTCTTGATGGATGTCGGGCTCCACAAGGCGGGGGTCACCTTTGTCTTGGACCGCGCGGGCATCACGGGTCCTGACGGGGCGAGTCACCACGGCATGTGGGACCTCGCCGTTCTGCAAGTGGTGCCGGGCATCCATATTGCGGCGCCGCGTGACGCCGCGCGTCTCCGTGAGGAATTCGCTGAAGCAATTGCAATCAACGATGCGCCGTCGGTCGTTCGGTTCCCGAAGGGGAGCGTGGGGGAGGACATCGTCGCTGTTCGACGTACTGTCGATGGGGTAGACGTTCTGCGTGAAGCCCCACACAAGGATGTTTTACTCGTGGCGATTGGACCGTTCGCGCGAATGGCTCTCGATGTCGCGGAGCGACTTGCGCAACAGGGGATTGGTGCCACCGTGATTGACCCGAGGTGGGTTGTCCCTGTTCCGCAAAGCGTGATCGAGTTGTCTCGTGATCACCGACTCGTCATCACGATGGAGGACGGAGTGCGCGTTGCCGGAATCGGCACACGCGTTCGTCAAGACTTGCGAAGCGCCGGCGTAGACACCGCGGTAGACGAACTCGGTCTTCCGGATGAGTTCATTGAGCATGCGACCCGGGAAGAAATCCTGGAGCAAGCTGGGCTATCCGCTGCTGCGATCGCACGCGATGTCATCGCCCAGGTCCTCGGCAGCCGCATTCCGAGTGCGCGTCCACTTGACGAAAGCAGCCAGCCCCGCACGGAAGCGAAGCGAACCAAGTAGTCCGGAGGGCAGGCAACTAGCTCACGCCGCGAATGGGTGGATCGTGAAAGAGTTTGTTGTTGACTCTCTCACTCGCGCCCACGCGGTCGAGAAATGGCGTGATTCCCCCCATCTGAAACGGCCACCCGGCGCCCAGAATCATGCACAAATCAATGTCTTCTGGATGACCGACAACCGAGTCCGAAAGCATGTGGGCGATTTCGTCCGCAAGACCATTCTCGACGCGGAGACGTAGCTCTTCAGCGGTCAGCGGGGTAGTTCCGCCGGAAACAATCTCCTTCGCGCGAGGATCAAATCCGGTGATGTGCCCCTTCTTGTCTCGAGTGAGGAGAACGCCGGCGTCGGCGAGCGCGTGCAGGTTGTCGCTTCGGAAAAATCGGTCGGGGAACGCGGCGTGGTGCGTGTCCAGGACGTGCGCACCAACCTTGAGTCCAACGAGGTCGAGAAGCTCGAATGGCCCCATCGGCATGCCGAAGGAGTCGAGAGCACTTTCGACCACCTCGAAGTCCGTGCCGGTGTCGACAGCATGCATGGCTTCGCCGAGGAGTTTGGCGAGTAACCGGTTAACCACAAAGCCGGGGGTGTCCGCCGTAATGACCGCCGTCTTCTTGAGCTGCTTCGCCACGGACATCGCCGTTGCCAACGTCGGGTCGTTCGTCTGTGACGCGCGAACGACTTCGATGAGGGGCATGACAGCCACGGGATTGAAGAAGTGGAACCCGACCAAGCGTTCGGGATGCGCCAACTTGGCGCCAATTTCGCTCACCGATAACGACGACGTGTTCGTGGCCAAAATCGCCGTTTCGGGAACGATTTTTTCGAAACGAGCGAAAACGTCCTGTTTGACGGCCAATTCTTCAAATACCGCTTCAATAATCCAGTCCGCATCCGAGAATGCGTTCGGGTCGGTTGTGCCAGAGACGAGAGCATGCACCCGACCGGCGTCATCGTGACCGATTCGTCCTTTCGCGAGTAGCCCGTCAATTTCACCGTGAATGTACTCAAGTGCCTGGTCGAGTCGCCCTTGATCGATATCCGTCAAAACGACAGGGACGCGAAGGCGTCGAGCAAACAACAGGGCGAACTGTCGCGCCATGAGTCCCGCGCCAATGACGCCAACCTTAGTGATTTTCGCGGAAAGTGAAGGATCGGGTGCTCCGGCCGGTTTCTTTGCTCGCTTCTGGACCAGGTTGAACGAGTAAATGCTGGCCTGGAATTGATCACCCGAAATGAGCTCGGCGAGCTCGTCATCCTCGCGCAGAAAGCCCTCCTGGCGCGTGCCCTTCTTGGCCGCCGCCAACAGGCGCAGGGCTGCCTGTGGGGCCACAGCCACGGTACCGATTCGCTTTTCCACGGTGGAGCGAGCGATGTTGAGCGCAACGTCCCATTTGACAGATCGCTCCAGCTTCCCCGGCTCGTGCGGGCGCTTCACGGTCACGCCGCCCAGCACCCGGTCGGCCCAGGCGAGCGAATCTTCAAGAAAGCGACCGGGCCCAAACATCACATCGGCGATGCCGAGTTCGTGTGCCTCGGGTGCACTGAGCATTCGATTGTTCTTGAGCGGATTGGAAAGCATCACGGTCAATGCGTTTTCGATCCCGATGAGGTTGGGCAAGAGGTAGGCGCCGCCCCAACCGGGCACAAGTCCGAGAAACACCTCTGGCAGCGCAATGGCCGCCGCACTGGAATCGATTGTGCGATAGTGCGCGTTGAGCGCAATTTCGAGGCCACCGCCGAGTGCTAATCCATTGATAAAAACGAACGACGGAACGCCGAGTTCGGCGAGACGACCCAGTGACCGGTGGCCGAGTTCGGCGAGTTTGCGTGCAATTGCCTTCGAGGGAATATCTGCGACGCGACTCAGGTCCGCACCGGCCGCCAAAAAATAGGGCTTTCCTGTGACGGCGACGCCATGAATTTCTCCGCGAGATGCACGAGCGGCGAGTTCAACGAGCACGCCGTCGAACTCCATCATCGTGCGTGGCCCGAGCGTGTTGGGTCGGGTGTGATCAAGATCATTGTCGAGTGTCACAAGGGCGAGAATCCGACCGGATTGAAGTCGAATGTCACGTACGTAGGAGTGTGTGACCACTTCCTCATCGGATAGCGCGAGCAGTTGCGTGAAATCCATGTCGTCGTAGCGCCCCATTATTACTTGCGCTTCCCATCAAAGTGCGGATTCTCCCAAATCACGGATCCACCTTGGCCGAGGCCCACGCACATTGCTGTGAGTCCGTAACGAACATCTGGGCGTTGTTCAAATTGACGGGCGAGCTGAATCATGAGTCGAACGCCACTGGCAGCGAGAGGATGCCCGAGGGCAATGGCACCACCATACGGATTTACCCGTGCGTCATCGTCTGCGATACCGAAATGATCGAGCAGGCTCAGCACTTGAACGGCGAAAGCCTCGTTCAGTTCGAAGAGACCAATATCTGATATCGACAAACCGGCCTTGGCGAGAGCCTTTTCGGTCGACGGTATCGGTCCGATTCCCATGACTTCTGGTGCGACTCCAGCAAACGCAAACGAGACCAAGTGCATCTTCGGCTTGATGCCGATTGCCCGAGCCGCACTTTCGCTACCGATGAGTGACACCGCTGCACCGTCCGTCAGCGGAGATGAATTTCCTGCCGTGACACGACCATGCGGGCGAAAAGGAGTTTTCAATCCGGCGAGGCCCTCGAGGTTGGTTTCGGGGCGGCGTCCTTCGTCCTCGGTGGCCAAACCCCAGCCAGCTCCCGATTTGATGGCGACGGGAATGAGGTCTTGCTGAATGTTGCCGTCCTGATACGCCTGTTCAACTTTGAGCTGACTTGCCATGGCATACGCGTCTGCCCGTTGCTTCGTCAGGTGCGGGAAGCGGTCATGCAAACGTTCGGCGGTCGCACCCATGTTCAAGGCGTCAGCTTCGACAAGCTTTTCCGCCACAAACCGCGGATTAGGGTCGGCATCAAAACCCATGGGATGGCGCCCCATGTGCTCAACTCCGCCAGCAATGGCAAAGTCGTACATTCCCATCGAAACGGCACCCGAAACAGTAGTCACCGCGGTCATGGCGCCCGCGCACATCCGGTCAATGGCGTAACCGGGCACGGACAGGGGGAGGCCGGCGAGTATCGCACTTGTGCGACCGAGCGTGAGTCCTTGGTCGCCCTGTTGAGTTGTTGCGGCAATCGCAACGTCATCAACACGCTCACCCGGAAGTTGAGGATTGCGTTCGAGCATGCCGATCATTGCCTTAACGGCAAGGTCGTCACTTCGCGTGTTCGCGTACATGCCTTTCTCACCGGCACGACCAAAGGGAGTGCGAACTCCGTCGAGAAATGCAACGCGATCATGTTGCGACATGGCTACTCCTAGCTGTTCAGCGTACTTTTCGAGCCTACGTTGCCTCGGCTTGCTTGGCGAGCGCGTTGTGCTCAGCAGGCTCGCTGTGGGTAGGAGCGTGTGATCCGACGCCTGTCTCCGGGTCGAGTGCCTCCGTGTCGAGGAAGGAGTCCAGAATAAGCTGCTCAATTTGCCACTCGCGCGCCCCGCCGTCGCGCAACGCACCGGATACCGATTCGAGGGTGAGCGGCTCGGGGGGTGCCCACGCGAGGGAACGCACAAGCGATGGTGTGACGAGATTTTCCAACGGGATGTTGAGTTCCTGACTCACATCGACGATTCGGGGTCGAACAAGGTTTAACCGTCGATGTGCATCAGGATTTCTGTCCGGCCAGCTTCGCGGTGGTGGCGGTTCCGTCGACTTGACACGAACGGCGGGCAAGTCGGTGGTTTGTCGACCGCGATCAATCGCGGCCCACCACTCATCAAGTAAAGATCTCGAGGCCCGGCCATTAAATGATTTGAGACGAGCCAAGTCGGATTTTGAGGCAGGTTCCGCCATGACCGCGGCGACCAAGCTCGAGTCGGGAACAAGGCGACCTGGAGCGATATCTCGCTGCGCTGCGATCGCGTCGCGCGCGAGCCATAATTCCCGAGCGATGGCGACCTGGCGCGGTGATCGCAACGCATGCAATCCAGAAAGTCGACGCCAGGGTTCCGACGGCGTTTCCTTCGATGGCTTCGCCAGGGCGGCACGAAACTCTTCGTGCGCAATGTCCGACTTTCCCGCCTCCTCCAGCATGTTTTCGAGCTTGTCGCGCACGTCAACGAGAAGGTCGACGTCCAGGGCCGCATACTCCAACCACGGCTCGGGCAGGGGCCGTGTGGACCAGTCCACAGCAGAATGTTCCTTAGCCAAATGGATGCCCAGCAACTGCTCGACCACGGATCCGAGTCCTACTTTCTCAAATCCGAGAAGTCGCGCGGCGAGCTCGGTGTCAAACAGGGCTTGGGGAGCAATGCCGACTTCGCGCAAACAGGGCAAATCCTGGCTGGCCGCATGAATGACCCACTCCATCGAACCCGCGATATCACTGAGGATGGACATGTCGCCCAGAGGCGGGGGGTCAAAAAGAAAAGTTCCTGCGTCACGCCGATGAATCTGAATCAAATAAGCGCGCTGAGAGTAGGTGAAGCCCGACGCACGTTCGGCGTCGACAGCAAACGGACCGGTACCCGCCCGAAGCGTGTCACACGCGCGCGCAAACGCCTCGGCGCTGTCAATGACCTGAACTCTAACCACGCTCCCGTCTGCGGGCATCCATGCTGATGGCCCCGTCTTGTGGGGGCAGCCCGGAGAGCATCGCCAATAGTTCACCCCACGCGTGCAGGTGACCGGCGATGGCAGATCCCGTTGGCGTCCACGAGGCCCGCAGCTCAATGTGTGCCGAGTCCTGGTCTCCTGCGAGCTCGCCAAAACCCTTGGCGAGAACACGAGTCGCCGTGCCCGATGCGTGCGTGTACTGAGCGTCATGAGATGCAAGGGCATCCGTCAACCACGACCAGGCGACGTCCGTCAGCATGGGGTCGGTGCTGATTTCTCCTTCGAGAGGCGCCTGAGCAAAGCAGACGACTCGTTGAGTGCCCGCCCAGCCTTCCTGCCCATCGGGGTCATAGAGGAAGATGAACCGCCCCGCCCCATGGGCCGAGGAACCGTCATCATCAAGCGGGAGGACCTCGGCAGCGAAAGCCACGCTGTGGGGCGCGATACCCGACGGAGAAGGGATGCTACGCAGCCGCAAATCTGACCGCAATGATGCCGACTCTAGTTGCTGCACTACGAGCGCAAATTCCCCAGGAACACTCGTCGAGGCGCCGTCCGTCACGGTTCGACTTTACCGACGCGGGTGTGAGCATGCGTGCCAACGCGCCGAATAAATTCGCCGCGCACTCGCGAAGCTCAGCGAAAAACCGAACTCGGTTTGGTCCCGACGCGCGCAAATCGAAGAAAGGCGATGTCGGGTTCCGTGACCTGCTCATGCAGAACGTAGCGAGCGGGTGTCATGCCGAGAGCCTCCCGTGCGGCATTTTCGAGGTGGTGCGGGTCGAGCCCCTGCACATCTCGTGCCGGGACGAGTGAAACAAACGCTTCATCGAGAAGGTCCGCGTCGACGAGCGCCCGAAGAAGAAGAGGGCCCGATTCGCAGAGAAGGCGCCGAACTTGAAACTCGGTCACGAGCGTTGAGAGGGCATCGGTCAGAGCGTTCGGCGGATCGGGTTCGAAAGAGAATACTTTGACGCGTTCGGGATGTGCGCACTCCGCCATGGGAAGGTCGCCGTTCGAGGCAACAAATAGGAATCCGTGAGGCGGGAAGTGCCAGCCCTCCCGGCGGACGGTTTCTCCCCCCGTGACTATCGCATGTGCGTCTGCTCGCAGCGACCGAAGGAGAAGCCGATCTCTGCCCCGCGTCAACGACTGGGACGTGCCGTCTGCGCCCGCTGATTGACCGGCGGTGTCGAGAAGTATGTTCGAGCGAAACCACCGCTGCTGTGGCCACGACACGTCCGGAAATACGACAGAGCTTTCCACAGATCTCATTCGGAGGGTGGAACCACGAGGGCGCGCTCCCGCACCTGGCGCTTGATGCGCGCAAGCATCCCGGACATACCGCGAACACGCAAAGGTGAAATCAACTCCGTGAGACCCAGAGTGGAGGGAAAATCGTCCGGCGTCGACAGAACTTCCTCAACCGAGCATGAGCTCAGGCCCTGAACGAGGATGCTCGCAAATCCGCGAGTGGTTGGTGCTTCGCGCGGAGCCGTCGCGAAAACTTGAACGCGCGCGTCGGCATCCACCTCGACAAAAATGAAGACCGGGGATTGGCACTCCTCAACCCGTTCGAGCAGCTCCGGATGATCCGCGTACCGAGCGGGAAGGTCGGGTAGTTCGTTCGCAAACTCGAGCAAGAACGTCAAACGATCGTTACCGGAGAGCTCATGGAAGCCCTCGCGAATATCGCTCAGCACCGGCGGAACAGACTCAGTCACGAGCCCATTGTGGCAGTTCGGGCGCAGAACGAGATATGTCAGGCCGCGTTACCGGTCGGTGTCACTCCTTTGACGATTGGAACACGAACGGCGGAACCCCACTCAGTCCACGAACCGTCGTAGTTGCGAACGCCGTCAAAGCCCAGCAAGTACGTGAGCACAAACCACGAATGGCTAGACCGCTCGCCAATTCGACAGTAGGCAATGATGTCGTCGCCCGGTGTGAGTCCGGCGTCGCGAAGATAAAGGTCCTCGAGTTGATCGCGCGACTTGAAGGTACCGTCCTCGTTGACCGCGCGAGCCCAGGGAACATTGGCGGCCCCAGGGATATGTCCTCCGCGCAACGCTCCCTCTTCGGGATAGCTGGGCATGTGTGTTCGTTCGCCTGAGTACTCCTCCGGACTGCGAACATCAATCATCGGTTTTCCGATGTGCGCTCGCGTGTCCGCGAGAAAAGCTCGCAGGGTCGAATCATCTCGTTCAACAGCCGGATACTGTGACTCTGCGCGCGGTGTGACGTCCGTCGTCACGGGCCGACCATCCGCAATCCACTTGTCTCGGCCACCGTCGAGGATTCGTACATCCGCATGACCGAAGAGCTTAAAGACCCACAGAGCATATGTAGCCCACCAGTTACTCTTGTCACCATAAAAAACGAGCGTGTCATCCCGAGATATCCCTTTGGCCGACATGAGTCGGGCGAATGCCTCCCCGTCGAGGTAGTCACGAACGATGGCGTCATTGAGTTCGGTGTGCCAATCCACTTTGACGGCGCCCGGAATGTGGCCGGTCTCGTAAAGCAGCACATCCTCGTCGGATTCAATGACAACGAGACCTGGGGTCGAGAGATTAGCTTCGAGCCACGCGCCAGTCACCAACGATTCCGGATGAGCGTACGCGGCAAAATGTTCTGAGTTGTCGAACGTGACGGTCATGAAAAGGGTCCTTAATCTGAGTTACTCACTGCGACGCGAACGAGTCGAGCTCGCAAAGGAAAGTAGTCTGGGGACTGCAATTCGACTCTAGGTACGAAGCGCGAATTGTGCGAATCACGTTACGAAACCTTTCAGAGAATTGACTGAGGACATGTCCGCCACTTTGACGTCGCTGTGCGATCGCTCACCCACACTCGATGCGGAGTCCATTGTTGCGGGACTCGTTCCGCCACCACAGTTTGATACCGCGTCGTTCGAGTCGTACATCCCAGACCCCAATTTTGAATCTCAGAGTGTCGCCCGAGATCGACTAGAAGCATTCGCCGCCACGGGTGGCACGCTCAAGACGGGTCTTTTCGCTCGGTCAAAAAAAGATGACAGCGTTCGCCCCGGTGTCTACCTTGACGGAGGATTTGGTGTTGGAAAAACCCACCTGCTGGCGGCAGCGTGGCACGCGTCGAGTGGACGCAAAAAATTCTTCGGCACATTCTTGCAATACACCTCGCTCGTCGGAGCCTTGGGATTTGCCAATGCAGTAGATGCCCTTCGTGGTGCAAGCCTCATTTGCATCGACGAGTTTGAACTCGACGACCCCGGTGACACGATGATGATGACCCGCATGCTGGGCGAACTTGTCGCGGGAGGGACGCGGGTGGCGGCCACGAGCAATACTCCACCCCACGCGCTGGGTGAGGGGAGATTTGCCGCCGCGGACTTCCTTCGAGAAATTCATGCACTGGCCGCCAATTTCGATACGTTGCGGATCGACGGTACTGACTATCGCAAACGGTCCATTGAGGGCGAGGCTCCGGCGCGCAGTAACGAAAATCTGATCACCGCTGTTGAGACCGCTCGTAATGCAGGCGAAACCGCAACCCTGGACACGTTCGATGGGCTGCTGGCACATCTCGCAACGGTGCACCCGAGCGTGTATCCACGGCTCATCGCCGGTGTCGACATGATTGCCCTCACCGATGTCCACGTCATTATGAACCAAACGGATGCCCTGCGCCTCGTGGCGTTCATCGACCGGGTTTATGACGCGCAAATCCCGCTTCTTGCCTCCGGCGTCTCTCTCAGTACCGTGTTCGGGGGCGACATGATCAACGGCGGGTATCGGAAAAAATACCTGCGGTGCATGTCGAGGCTCATTGCATTGACAAATATGGTCTGAGCTTGGAGTCGCTCTGTAACACGGACGAAACGCACTAGGTCGTTTCGTAACGCTTTCGAAACGCTCACGTGCGGAATCAGGAAACTTTCGTCCAGCATTCTCGAACCACACCGGACGGCGCCCCGCATGAACTACTCCTGTTCATGGAGGGATCGTTCGACAAACTTTGTGAAGCGAGGATGAAATGGATCAAGGAAACACAGCTTTTGTGTTGATCTCGGCGGCACTCGTGCTGCTCATGACGCCGGCCTTGGCGTTCTTCTACGGGGGATTAGTTAAGGCGAAGAGCGTTATCTCAATGATGATGCTGAGCTTTGGGTCGCTCGCATTGGTCGGTGTCATCTGGGTACTGTACGGCTACGCAATTGCGTTCTCGAATGGTGGAACGGACACGTACTACGGAATCGACGGCGTTATCGGAATTGACACCGCGAATCTTGGGCTTGAAGGGCTGCTCACGACACCTGAAGGGGCGCTCTTCCCACCGCTCGCGTTTGCCGCATTCCAAGCGACATTCGCGATCATCACCGTTGCGCTGATTTCCGGTTCCATCGCCGACCGCGCCAAATTTGGTGCCTGGTTGGTCTTTGCCGGAATCTGGGCCACTGTCGTGTACTTCCCGGTTGCATCGTGGGTCTTCAACTTCACCATCGTTGACGGAAAAATTGTGGACGGAGGGTGGATCGCTTATAACTTGGGCGCCATCGACTTCGCAGGTGGAACGGCTGTGCACATCAACGCGGGTGCCGCGGCACTGGCCCTCGCGCTCGTCCTCGGAAAGCGCATCGGGTTCGCCAAGGGTATGGATAAGCCGCACAACGTCCCGTTCGTCCTCCTCGGCGCCGGTCTCCTGTGGTTCGGCTGGTTCGGATTCAATGCCGGATCAGAACTCGCGGCCGACGGCATTGCGTCCTTGGCGTTCATCAACACCATCGCTGCACCGGCTGCTGCCGTGCTCGGTTGGCTCGTCGTGGAGCGCATCAAGGAAGGCAAGGCCACATCCGTTGGTGCAGCCTCGGGCGCGGTCGCGGGACTCGTCGCCATCACCCCGGCTTGCGCGAGCTTGACGCCGGTCTGGGCAATCGTCCTGGGTCTGATAACGGGAGCCCTGTGTGCTCTCGCGATTGAGTTGAAGTTCAAACTCGGATTCGACGACTCGCTCGATGTGGTGGGCATCCACCTGATCGGTGGTTTGATCGGAACCTTGTACATCGGTTTCTTCGCAACCGACGTCGGTCTTATTTTCTCGGGCTCTTTCGAGCAGCTCGGAAAGCAAGCCATCGCAGCGTTCACGGTACTGATCTTCTCGTTCGTCATCAGCTACGTCATTGGTCTGATTATTGAAAAGACCATGGGCTTCCGCATCAAAAACGAAGACGAGCTCGCCGGCATTGACACCGTGGTTCACGGTGAGGACGCCTACGAACTAGCGAACGCCTAGCTCCGGAGCCGTGAGCTCGAGGCCTAGCACTGACCTCGGGTGACATCACACTCAGCGCAGGACGCACCGAAATGGTGGTCCTGCGCTGAGGTGTGCCGTAACCGGCTCGAAACATGATGTGCCCCTGTTGGAAACACGGGGGCTGTTTCATTGCTCCTCATGAACCAAGGCGATACCGCATTCATCCTGATTAGCGCAGCGCTCGTGCTGATGATGACGCCCGCGCTGGCGTTTTTCTACGGGGGATTAGTTCGCGCCAAGAGTGTCATCTCCATGATGATGATGAGCTTTGGCTCCATGGCACTGGTTGGTGCCATCTGGATTCTCTACGGCTACGCCGTTGTTTTCGCGACACCGGGAAATCCGGGTTACGTCGGG
>RFQD01000051.1 GCA_009925875.1 Microbacteriaceae bacterium
GGTCTCGTGCTTTTCGTGTTGATTATCACGTACCACTTTGGTTCCAAGATTTCGCGCGTGTTCAACGCACATCACCCCGAGTCACTGTTGCTGGGAGTGATGGGCGTTGCCATGTTGGTAGCCGGTATCGCCTCGGCAGTTGCCGTGTCGAGTGCGGTGGGCGCGTTCCTCGTCGGAATCGCTCTCTCGGGTCAGGTCGCCGAAAACGCCGAGAAAGTCGTCGAACCACTGCGCGATCTTTTCGCCGCGGTCTTCTTTCTCTTTTTCGGTCTGCAAACGGATCCGGCCGATATTCCGGTCGTGCTTCTTCCGGCGCTCGCCTTGGCCGTTGTCACCATGGGGACAAAAGTTCTGACGGGTTACGTGTCCGCTGCTCGCGCCGGAATCGGCGTTCCTGGTCGGTGGCGTTCGGGCCTCGCACTGATGCCTCGTGGGGAGTTCAGCGTGATTATCGCGGGTGTTGCGGTCTCAGCGGGGGTGGATCCGACGATTGCGCCATTCGCCGCAACCTACATGCTGATCACGGTGATCTCGAGTCCAATCCTCGCTCGAGTCACCGACACGCGCTGGTTCAAGAAACGCACGAGCACCGTGACGTCGACGTCACCTGTCACATTAGGGGGCGATGGGCGTCACTGACGCGAGAAGTGACGTCGTGACCGTACCCGCCCGTGTCCCCGTCACGGCAGCGCTCACAAACTTGCCCGTGTCGGTAACGACCGGTCGGTAGGTTGACGTCGTGGCCCCCGGTATCACTGCACAAGTCGACGGTATCGTCGCCGTCGCCGATGCCACGGGTGCACTGCAGGCGTACCAGACGTAATCAAACTTTGTCATGTTGGTCAACACCGTCACCATGGCGTTCCAGGTTTGCGGGCCGACGATTCCATCTACCGTGAGTCCCTTGTTGGTTTGGAATGTCGTGACCGCGGCGCGCGTATTCGGTCCGTAGATTCCGTCAACGACCACGGAAATTCCGGCGCCCTTGAGTGCGGTTTGAATGTTGCGCACGTAGTAGCCGCTGAAGGTCGGGCCGAAGTCTTGGTAGGGCGAAACCGGTGTCCAGGTTCCGGTGGATGCGGTGAGAGTCGAGCCCACTTTGGGAGTGCCACTCACCATGGGATCCGACACAGCGGGGGTCGTGGGCGTCGGCGTTGAGGTCGCTCCCGGTGTGGGTGTGGGTGACGGCGCCGACGCTATCGCCGCAGTCGTCGGGCTGAACACGGTCGTCGTCGAGACGGTGTTCGTGGCCGTCTCGCCCACGGCGATGAAGGCGCCGAGGTCTGCCGAGGTCACGGCGTAAGTCGCACTCGTTGCGCCGGGAATCGTGGCACATCCCGTCGCGAGCGTCGTTCGCGACGAACTCTGAGCTGCGGAGCATCGCACCCATGTGGTGCCCACGCTTGGCGTCGGTGAACCCGACCATGTGCCAGCAACGGACGTGAGGGTCGATCCGACCCGCGCTGTGCCTGACACCGTCGGTGATGTCGTGTTCGAGGGAGCCGTACCCACCGCAGTCGGTGCCGCCGTGAACAGCGTCGAGTTGACGCCGGCTCGCGAGCCAGTCACCCGAACCGAGAGAAACTTGCCGGCGTGCGAGACAGCTGGCGTGAACGTCGTCGACGTCACCGCAGGAGACATGGCAGCGCACGACGGCGGAAGCGCGACCGTCGCGACCGGCACCGCGGACGAGCACACAAACCAGCTGTAAGACAGCGACGCCGCACTCACCAGGATTCGATCCATGACGGCATAAGTGATCGGGCCCGTGATGCCATCGGCTTGCAGTCCCTTTGCAGCTTGGAACGTTTTCACGTTCCCTGTGGTTTGGGCACCGTAAATGCCGTCAACGGTCGTCGGAATGCCCCCGAGCGTCAGTGCAACTTGAATATTGCGAACGTAGAAGCCGTTGTATTGCGGGCCCGTGTTTTGGTAAACGTTCGAAGCGGCCCACGACCCGGGGTTGACGGTCAGCGTGCCACCCACCGCGGGAACACCCGACACAGTCGGATCAACCGGGACAGTCGGAGTCGGTGTGGGCGTCGTGCCCGGTGTCGGGATTCGCGTCGGCGTTGCGGTAGGAGTGGGCGTGCGCGACGGAGTGGCCGTCGGCGTCGGGGTTCGAGACGGTGACGGAGTCGCAGTGGGGGTGGGAGTCGCGGTCGGTGACGAGGCCGGGGCAATCGGCGAGGCCAAGGTGATCCACCGACTGGTCGCCCCGGCGGCGTTTGTTGCGGTGACCTTGACGGCGCCGAACTTACCGACGTGAGCGGCAGACCAGGTGACACTGCTCGACGTGGCTGGAACATCCACACACGTTGACGGCACCGCGGGACCAGTGATCGGGACGGATGCCGAGCAGGTGAACCAGGCATAGGCAATCGTGGGTGCGGGCGACCCGCGCCACACTCCGGCGGAGACACTGGCGCTACTGCCCACACGGTTCGAGCCCGAGAGTGCCGGGTCGGTTGTCACCGACGGGATTTCGGTGACAGCTGCGCTCGACGCCGACCATGAGGTGTAGGAACCCTGAGAGTTGGTGGCCGTGGAACGCAGGCTGAGGAACTTTCCGGCATCAGCGGCTGTCACGGCGTACGTTGCCGACGTGGCACCCGCGATTTCGGTGCACGTTGCCGGCAACGTCGTGGTGGCCACTTTCGTGGCCGTGCAACGCGCCCACTGCAACGAGACCGTCGGCACGGGGATACCCGTGTACGTGCCCGCCGTTCCGGTAATGGATGTCCCGACGCGCGGGGTTCCCGGAATCACCGGGTGAGCCGTGACAACCGGCGGTGTCGCGTTCGTGGGACCAAACCAGTCGGTGTAGTAGTTGAAGAAGTTCCGGTTACCGTAGGCCGAGCATCCATCGCCCGTGCTGTAACCCGCGGCCAACGCCGCGTCATTCGGGGTGTACGGGGTGTACAGGTATAGCGCGTGCGTCGCCTGATTTTCGATGTACACGTCACGGGTCCCACAGGCAGTGTTCGGGCTATACAAAATGGAACTGACCCGACCCACCGGTTTCATCAGATCGAAGCGTGTATCCCACCACGTTCCCGGACCGGTTCCTGACGGTTGCGTGTAGCGCTTCAACAGGTAGGCACCGTAGCGAACCTGGTTGTAGAAGCCGTAGTAGTCGCTGTCGCACGCGGCAGTATCCGGGCATCCGGCACCCATCGCCGCCGTGTACCGCCAGGTAGACGGCCACGTGTGAGTGACCAAGCCCTGCTCTTTTTGCAGCATGACCAGAAGCACCTTCTGACTCACACCGCAGGCCCGTGCGACCTTGTCGATGATGGTCGCAGCAGATTCATTCGCCGCACCGGCATAGGACGAACACATGGGGTTGGCCGTCGACGTCCACGTCGTCTCGCGATAATCCTTCAAGCACACGTACCCCGACCGACAGGTGGGCACCTTGTCATTCAAAAAACTTTGGATCTGTGCCGCCGTCATGGCATTCGAGTTCCAAAACAGGGCATCCGAGATGATGTTCCCCGGCTTGAACTGGGTGAGGTCGGCAGCTTGTGCCGCCGGTGCGTCCGCCAGAGTGCTGACAGCGACAACTCCCGACGAGATCAACACGAGCGCACCGACTGACGCAATCAGCCGGCTGAGCGAGCGACGAAACCCCAGACGAGACATTTGTTAAAGCATAAAGAAGAGAATGAGGGTTTCGCGGGACGAGTGACGCTGGGCGAGCCAAAATTTGTCCAAGATTTCCTCGAAACGGCCAAGCGCAGCTAGGTCGCAACACCGCACATTAGCCACGAGAATAGGAACGGGCTCCGCGCAACGGCGTGGAGCCCGTTCCGCATGAAGGGCAACCCGTGACGTCACATCCGCTGCGCAAAATGATGGTTGACGTCACACCCCTACGAACGTCGCCCGCATTCGCGCGACTCTGGCTCAGCACCTTACTCACGGGGCTCGGCATCCAACTCACCATCGTGGCCGTCGGGCTTCAGATTTACTCCATCACTCACGACACGATTGCCGTCGCACTGGTGGGCGGCATTGCCCTCATACCGGCCACACTAGCCGGGCCGCTCGCCGGCATGATCGCCGACGCATTCGACCGGCGCCTCCTACTGATGTGGCTCGCAGTGATCCTGTTCGCGTCGACGAGTGGACTGTTGGTCTTGACGATTGTGGATGCGCGACTACTCGCCGCCGGACAACACGTGTGGGTCTGGCCCTTCTACCTGTGCACGACAATCGGGGCGATGGCGACCATCGCCCTCGGAGCGACGCGCAGTGCGATCATCCCCCGACTCTTGGCCGCCGAACTCGTCGCGCCGGCGAGCGCCCTCAGCGGACTCTCCATTGGACTTCAAATCATGGTCGGACCGGCGCTGGCCGGCGTACTCGCCGCGACGGTCGGTTACGAATGGACGTTCGCCACCGACTTGGCGCTCAGCGCAACCGCGTTTTTGGGCATCGCGCTGTTGCCGCGCATCCCGCCGCTTCACGACGTCGTGCGACCCGGCTGGGAATCGTTCGTTGAGAGCATTCGTTTTCTTCGTGGCGCACCGCAAATTAGTGCCGGATTTGTGGCCGACATCGTGGCGATGACGTTCGGTCGACCCTACGTGCTGTTACCGGCCGTCGCGGCGGGAATCATCGGTGGCGGGCCGATCACCGTGGGACTCATCATGTCGGCCGGAGCGGCGGGCACGTTTCTCACCGGCCTGTTCAGTGGTCGTGTTCGACACGTTCGCCGGCAGGGCATCGCGATCGGCCGCTCCATTCAGATTTATGGCGCCTTCGTAATTCTGTTCGGCGTGACGCTGCTTCTCGTGCAACTCGGTCTTCTGCCCGCGGGTGTCGAAAACTTCTCCGGCGTGAGCGTCATCGCTCTCGTACTTGCGTGTCTGGCGTACACCGGCATGGGCGCCTCCGACGAAGTCTCGGCCATCTTTCGCACCGCAATGTTGCTCACCGTCGTGCCAGACTCGATTCGAGGCAGGATGCAGGGCATCTTCTTTGCCGTCGTCAACGGTGGCCCCCGACTCGGTGACGTCTACGCAGGTCTCGCCGCCGGGCTGGTTGCCCTCTGGTTCCCGCCCTTGCTCGGCGGCTTCGCCATCATCGTGCTCATGACGCTCATCCTGCGCCTCACTCCCGCATTCCGCGACTACGTGTTTTCGCCGCGACCTACGGAGATCTGACCGCTGCCCGGCGAGAGGGCGCCAGACTAATTCGCCGGAGTAAAGAAGGTCACAAGATATTCCTTGTACTCGGCCGAATCGGTGCGCCGTTCGATCGAGAACTTAAAGCCCTGAAATGCGAAGCGTTGCGTATCTCCCTCGGAGGGAGAAATGGTTTTGCCCTGACGAAGATTCTCGGGCTGCGAAAAGTCGGTGTCATAGCCGATTTCGGGAGTCCCAAAACCATAGTTTGTCGCATACATGCGCATGGCTGGGTTCGGAGACGAAATATCAACCACGACGTCCAGCTTTAGGTCGGGGTCGCCCAGAAGCGACCAGAAACGCTCCTGGTACGCGTTGTAGCCGGTGAAACACCGTTCCTGATCTGTCACCTCACCCGCATCACCCGTGGGATTTACGGCATCGGATGCGCGATGGGGCGACGGCGCGACCGTAATGGTGCCATTCCCCTTCCTGAGAAAACAGACTCGCGATCCACGAATGGATGCTTCGCGAGAGACGCTCGACGACTCATCGGATGCCGAAGTCGCGGGTTGCGAAATCGACCCGCTCGCACAACCGGAAAGAAGCAACGCCGAGACCACAACGGTCGAAGTCAAGATTCGCACGCAGAAATCCTATCGAGTGCTCACCCCGTATCGTGAGTGTGCGCCCCGATCGACGCACAGCATCGAGAGCACTCCGAGAGCTCCGTGAGTCCGGCGCTCACGCCAATTCTCCGGTAGTTTTGAGGTATTGCCCTCGTAGCTCAGAGGATAGAGCAGGAGCCTTCTAATCTCTTGGTCGCAGGTTCGAGTCCTGCCGAGGGCACCCCGACAATCTGGGCATCGTTGATTTCGTGACTCACACTGAGCGCTCACGTGTGCGAAAAACCGCAGCAGGGGTCAGCGGTTCGGATTCAGGGCGAACCACGGGCAGAGTGGCGCGCAAATTCGTCTGCTCAGCTTCACGCGCGCGCGACCAACTGAGTGCGCACGCCTCGAGAACTTTCGTGCCCATGCCCGGAATTGCGAAATTGTCGAATTCCCTGCCGTTGTCAATGATGTCAAGCTCGACGACGCGACCCAGTGGCTCCAGCACGCGAATCGAGACCCAGGTCGCTTTGCCGTGCCTGATCGCGTTGGCGCAACTTTCGTGAATTATTTCCCAACAAATGGATGAGCACGGCCGGTCCTCAGCCAATGCCGACCGGGCTCCCGGACCGATGGAAATGTCAATCTGACACAGTGACTGCCACGTAAGTCGAAGACCGTCAATCATGTCGTCGAGAGTCTGAGAATGTTGGTATTGCTCTCCATCGGCATCGAGAGCGCTCAGCGCTTCTCGTCGAATGGTCTCGACAATTCTCTTTCGCGCCTGAGCCGTACCTTGTTTGGACAATCGCACGATGCCCTTGTTGATGGCGGACTGAACGGGTCCGTGAAGGATGCGCGCGAATTGCCCCTGCTCGAACCAGCTCACAAGATTGATGCGGGCCTTCAGCCAGGACAACTCCTCGATGGCCTTGAGATGCTCCTCTTCCACGCGCAGCGATTCAGCCTGCGCTGCGCTTCCAATTGCGATGAACCAGCCAAAGATAGGGACAACAACGATGCCGCCACGTAGCACGAAGGTGGGATCATCCTCGCCATGAAGGACGAAAAAATCCACTACACCGGCCGGCACCGCCGCAACAACGAGCAACACCGTCATCAGGAGGGCGCGAAGCACCGCGTTCCGAACACCGGCCAGAAGCCGAGCGACTCGCTGCAGCGTCCAGATAGAAAGGTAAAGCATGACGAAACTGCAAATGACGAGAGGGATCGCTAACGCAATACCGAAGAAATAGATGAAGGCGGTGAGCGCGGTGGCAGTGGACAAAGTGGCGAGCAGTCCGGGTTGAAGTGAACGCTGCGGTTGGAGTTGAGTGACGATATCTCTCCAACGCAAGCGCGGGGCCGGTCGATGATCGCTCTCCCACACCGCCACTCGATCGGCCAAGGAGTGGCTCAGTGGTCGCACAACGTGTTCTGCGAGATTGACCAGCTGCTCCGACGTGACCGATTCGTCCAGCTCGTGCAAATCGGTCAAGCGCGCGCGAATCATTGTCGCAACGCGATGTGCCTCACGCGCGCGTAACGAGGTGTTTCGACGAAGGCTGTCGCGCATCGCATCCTGCAACTCATCTTGAAGGGCGCGCAGGGCAATGATGCGGGATCGGCTCTCTGAGAGAGCTGATCCCGCGTAGGTGGCAGCGGCGATAGCCAATCCAAACGGAATTGCGCTTCCCGAAATCCGAAAATCAAGATTGAGGCTCGTTGACATGCCCAGCCAAAAAAAGGCAAAAGCAAAAATAATTCCACGCACAGCACCGCCGAGAAAGTACGAAACGATGCGTATCACGGTGCGCCATGCGTTATCGGGCATTCGTCGAGTGGCAACGTGGATTCCCGCAATCACGCTCAGCGCGGGCACGCAAGCGAGAACAGCCACAACGACGCGAACAAAAACACTGCCCGAAACGGTGTTACCGTTTGGCGCCAAGTGGATGAGCACGCTCAGTACCGTGCACGAGACGAGAACAGGCCAGGAGAGAATTCGATCACCTGTGGCCAGAGCGAGGACTCTGGCGACATTCGCTCGTCGCCATTGCGTCGTGCGCCTCATGACGCTGTCAGATCCTCGCGCGGTACGCCCGCATTCATCATGAATTGGCGAGCCGCATCCACGCGAATATTGCCGTCGGTCGACGAGGAAATACCAATCGCTAAGAGCGTGCGCGCCACCAGGCTCTCGGTCGCCGCAAGTGAGCGCTGACGGATGTCGGCAATCTGCTGGTTGGTCTTACCCTGTGCGATCAATCTCAGGGCCTGAATCTGACTCTTCGAAAGGTTGGCGAAAGGCCTATCTTGTCTGCGATCAAACCGAAAACCCTCGAGGTCACGATCCATCAGTACCGCGTTGAGGGCGCTCAATAGCGTTGACGCGTCTTCCATCATGTGCTTGTTGAGATAGGCCGCGCGCGGATGAGCCGCACGAACGTCGTAACCAGCAAAACGCGGATCAGAAAAGTTGGTGAGAAAAACAAGCCCGACCTCGTTACCGAGTTCCGGAATACCCATGGCAACGTCGAGCCCGGTTGGACCGGGACCCAAGTCGACGTCGAGTACGACGGCATCCGGGTCGACGGCGCGGATCAGGCGACGCGCATCCGTCGCGGAATTTGCCGTCGTCACCAAGAAGCCTGCCGTCTCTAAGTACTCCGAGATGAGCGATCGCATAAATGCGTCGTCCTCCGCAACGACGACGCTCCGAGGAAAATTGCTCGACGATTCACTCGCCGCACCCGCAACCGAATCATTGTTTTTGGGGGATCCCACGTCG
>RFQD01000052.1 GCA_009925875.1 Microbacteriaceae bacterium
CGACGACGATACCGACACGCATTCGTGTTTCTCGGCGAATCAAATGATGATGAACGGCGGAGAGCGAGAGGAGCGAAGGAATGGGTGCCAAGTCCCGGTTCGAGTTTCTGTCGCTCAACACGATGAAACTCACTCCGTGCGCTACCGCATCGTCGGCGGCCGCGCACAGCTCACGTATGCGTTCCTCCATGGCTTGCCGGCCTTGATCGACCCGATAGAGACAACTCAGCGTGACTGTCTCACGATTTCCGTCGACGTCCGTCAAGTGGTCGAGCTTCGCCAAATCGACGTTGCCAATGACGGGAAAATCGACCGCAACCTGATGAACATGTGCCGAAGATGCATCCAAAAGATTGCGCTCTGGACCTAGTCCGGCACGCAAACTTGTGACAACTTCTTCGCGAATCGCGTCAAGCGGAGGGTTAGTCACCTGAGCGAATTGCTGAACAAAGTAATCGAACAGCAGACGGGGTTTGTCGCTCAAAATCGCAATAGGAGTGTCCGAACCCATCGCACCGAGCGGCTCTTGTCCCGTTCGAGCCATGGGAGCCAACATGACGCGCACGTCCTCTTGGGTATACCCAAAGGTACGTTGGCGCCGACGGACCGATTCGGGCGTGTGAACGATGTGCTCTCGAGGTGGCAAATCCGCGAAATCATACTTGCCCTCGTCGAGCCATTGTGCCCACGGATTGAGGGCCGACAACTCTGTCTTGACTTCATCGTCAGAAATGATTCTGCCCGCAACGGTATCTACGAGGAACATTTTGCCCGGCTGTAACCGCCCTTTAGCGACCACGGTGGCCGGATCCACATCGTGCACACCAATTTCTGAAGCCACAACAATCAGTCCATCGCTCGTCACTTGGTAGCGGCCAGGGCGTAAACCGTTCCGATCGAGGGTCGCACCGACGAGTGATCCGTCAGTGAATGCAATGGCTGCAGGACCATCCCACGGTTCCATGAGTGCGGAATGAAACTCGTAGAAGGCACGCCGGTTGGGCTCCATGTCGGGCTGATTTTCCCAGGCTTCCGGAACCATCATCATGATCGCATGCGGGAGCGAACGTCCCGCGAGAGTCAGAAGTTCCACAACCTCATCAAACGACGCTGAATCACTCGCTCCCGGCGTGCATATGGGGAAAACATCGGAGATGTTTCCTAAGTGATCGGTGGCGAGTTGGGACTGTCGTGCCTGCATCCAATTCCGGTTTCCTTGGACCGTATTGATTTCGCCGTTGTGTGCGATGAAACGGAATGGATGCGCGAGAGGCCAGGAAGGAAAGGTATTGGTGGAGTATCTCGAGTGAACCAGAGCAAGCGTCGACGCAAAACGCTCGTCGGAAAGATCCGGAAAAAACGGTTCGAGTTGCAGCGTCGTGACCATGCCCTTATATACGAGCGTCCGACAAGAGAGGGAAGGAAAGTACACTTCGAGGTCACGTTCGGCTCGCTTCCGAAGTCGAAACGCTCGCCGATCTAAGTCAATGCCGGAGTTCTCGCCAGTCGAAGAGGCCACGAAAAGCTGTTCAATCTGCGGCATCGCCAAGCGGGCGAGTTCGCCCAGCACGTCTGGCGCAGTGGGCACCAGGCGCCACCCCAAGACGTTAAGACCCTCCTGATCGGCGAGCGTTTCGATATCACGCTTGACGGACAAGCGAGCAGCTTCGTCCGTAGGAAGAAATACATTCCCCACGGCGTAAAACCCTGACGCGGGAAGGTCGAACGTAGTGACCGCGTTGAGAAACTCGTGGGGAACCTGCGTCATGATGCCCGCACCATCACCTGTGCCGGCGTCCGAACCGACGGCGCCACGGTGCTCAAGATTTCTGAGAGAACCGAGAGCGACGTCAATGATGTCGTGACCAGCAGTTCCACGGAGAGTTGCCACCATCGCAAACCCGCAGGAGTCCTTTTCTTCCGCAGGAGTGTAAAGCCCGGCAGCACGGGGCGCGAGACTAAACCTCTCGTGTGGTGCGGGAAGCGTCATGAAACCCTCCGGGAAATCTAGTCAATGGCAGAGGGACTCCAGCGGCCCTTGAAAGCGATTCAGTCATGGCGCCCGATAGAGCGCCTCTCGTTCGACTCCTACTGGCCCGTGTTTTTCTTCCGGCTTGTGACCGTGGCCGAGGTTCTTACGTTTGGTTCGACGGCGGCACCCTTGCCGGCATTCTCCGTCAGTGAACGAGAGTCTACCGCCTTTGCCGCCTTGCGCTCTTCCGGGGAACGCCCCGTCAGATAAATCGAGGGCTCGCCGCCAGGGTGACGCCTACTCTGCCACCAGAAGATGAGGACACCGATAAGGATCGCAACCCATGCGGCCCAAATATTGGTCCGAATGCCGAGGAACGTCTCACTGGGATCGATTCGGATTGATTCGAAAAACGAACGACCAATGCCGTACCAGATGAGATACACGGCGAATGCTTTACCCCAGCGGAGTGTGAGTCGGCGCTCAAGCAACAGAATGACCGCTGCGCCTAAGAGGTTCCAGATGATTTCATACAAAAACATGGGATGAAACAGCGTCCCCGCGGGCAATCCGATGGGATACGCAGGATTCGTTGCCTCAATTTCCAGTCCCCAGGGGAGCGTGGTGGGAATACCGAATAGCTCGTGGTTGAACCAGTTGCCAACGCGCCCGCAGGCCTGAGCAATAAGGAGTCCGGGGGCGACAGCATCCGCGAAGGACCAAAAGCGAATCCCGGCGAAACGTGTGCCTAGCCACGCGCCAATTGCACCGCCGAGTAACGAACCAAAGATGGCGTTTCCCCCCTCCCAAATGTAGAGGGTGCGCAACAGGTCCGCGCCGGGATAGAAATAGTCAGCTGGATGCGTGAGTACGTGGTAGAAGCGTGCGCCAATGATGCCGAGTGGGATGGCAAACAGAATGACGTCGAGAACGATCCACTTCTCGCCCCCACGTGCGACAAGTCGGCGATTCGTCAACAGGGTGGCGACGACAATTCCAACGAGGATGCACAGTGCGTAGGCATGAACTCGCAATGGCCCGATGTCGAAGAAACTCCAGGCTGGACTCGGGATGCTCGAGTGGAGGTGAGAGATGAGACCGTACACGTGGACTACCTTTGGCTAAACGCTGAGGAACGGATGAACGACTCGAGTTTATGCGAGCCCAGGCTCAACATTTGCTCGTTGGCCCGAAAGACGCGAGGCGAGAGCAGCGACGGCCGGAACACCACCGTCGGAAAGTGCCTTAACGAGAACAGAGCCGACGATTGCACCTTCTGCATAGCTTTGAACTTCTCGAACCTGATCCGAGGTTGAAATGCCAATGCCGACACCGACGTGCTGAGCACCCGCCTCACGAAGTCGTTCGACGAGGCCGTGAGCCGCGGCATCCACGTCCGCACGCTCTCCCGTGATTCCCATGGTCGACACGGCATAGACAAAACCGCGACTGCGCTCCACCGCGGTAGCGAGTCGCTGTGGTGTGGAGGATGGTGCAGCGAGAAACACGCGATCCAAATCGTGTTTGTCACTCGCGGCAATCCATTCGGCGGCCTCATCGGGAATCAAGTCGGGCGTAATGAGACCCGCTCCCCCGGCGGCAGCCAGATCCGCGGCGAAACGTTCAACCCCGTATTGCACAACCGGGTTCCAATACGTCATCACGAGAATTGGCGCCGATACACGCTCTGTGATGGCACGAACGGCGCTGAAGGCATCCTTGAGTCGGAACCCGTTGGCGAGTGCCGTCTGGGTTGCCTCCTGGATGACCAGTCCATCCATAACCGGATCCGAGTAGGGCAACCCGAGTTCGACGATGTCTGCGCCATTCTCAACCAGAGCAATCGCAGCTTCGATGCTCTCGTCAAGGGAGGGGAAACCCACGGGCAAGTAGCCGATGAGTGCGGCTCGTCCTTCATCTCGGCAGGCATCGAGCGTTGCTTCTACACGTGACGTCACTTCACGCTCCGATCGAAAAGGTCAAAGTACGCTCCCGCGGTTTCCATGTCTTTATCTCCTCGACCCGACAAGTTCACGAGGATGACCGACTCCGGTCCGAGTTCCTTGCCGAGCTCGAGCGCACCGTGAAGTGCGTGGGCAGTCTCAATCGCCGGAATAATTCCTTCCGTTCGCGACAGCAACCGGAGTGCTGCCATCGCCTCGTCGTCTGTAACTGGTCGATAAGAAGCACGCCCAATGTCGTGTAACCACGAATGCTCCGGCCCTACTCCGGGGTAATCGAGACCCGCCGAGATGGAATGAGACTCAATAGTTTGCCCATCTTCGTTTTGCAGCATGTACGACCGTGCGCCGTGCAAGACTCCGGGTCGACCCATCGTGATAGTGGCCGCATGCTCGGGAGTGTTTATTCCCTTACCCGCAGCTTCGAATCCGACGAGCGCTACATCAGGATCGTCGAGAAAGGCGTGAAAAATTCCAATGGCATTCGACCCGCCACCGACACAAGCTGCGACGACGTCGGGAAGTCGTCCGGTCAACTCGAGGACCTGTTCGCGCGCTTCCTCGCCAATAATCTTGTGGAAATCACGCACCATGTAGGGAAATGGATGCGGTCCAGCGACCGTGCCCAACAGGTAATGAGTGTTGTCGACATTCGCAACCCAGTCCCGTAACGCTTCGTTGATGGCGTCTTTAAGGGTGCGCGAACCTGTCGTGACCGGAACAACTTCTGCGCCCAGTAGTCGCATGCGCGCGACATTGAGCGCTTGACGTTCGGTGTCCACCTGGCCCATGTACACGACACATTCCAAACCAAAAAGAGCGGCCGCCGTGGCGGTCGCCACTCCATGCTGACCGGCACCCGTCTCGGCTATGAGACGTGTCTTTCCAATCCGTTTGGCAACTAACGCCTGACCTAAGACGTTGTTGATTTTGTGACTACCCGTGTGGTTGAGATCTTCTCTCTTCAACAGGATGCGAGCGTTTCCGCCATGCGCGGCAAACCTCGGCACCTCCGTGATGAGTGAAGGTCGACCCGTGTACGTGCGATGCAAGTCGGAAAGTTCGGCTTGAAAGCTGGGATCACTCTTGCACTGGTCATAGGCGAGTGCCAGCTCATCTAGGGCTGCGATGAGTGACTCAGGCACGAACCGGCCACCGAATTCACCGTAATACGGACCTTGAACATCACGAAGCATTAAGACACCGCCAGGAAATTATTAAGGGTGACAACCGGATCGGACGTCACGAGAGCTTCTCCCACTAACACGACATCGGCGCCCGCGGATCGATAACGCTGAACGTCGGATGCGTCGCGAACCGCAGACTCGGCAATGCGAATCGTTCCCGCGGGAATTCGATCGACAACGGTGGCGAAGAGGTCACGATTGAGGTCAAACGTGGTGAGGTCGCGAGCGTTAACTCCGATGATCTCTGCTCCCATGTCAACCGCAAAATCTACCTCGTCAGAAGTATGGGTCTCGACCAGTACAGCCATACCAAGTTCATGCGAGAGAGTATTCAGCGTGGCAAACGTGTCGGGTTGTAGCGCCGCCACAATCAGCAAAACGATATCGGCCCCGGCAGCCCTCGCTTCAAATACCTGATAGGAAGTGGCGATGAAATCCTTTCGGAGAACGGGCACAGATACTGACTCCCGGACGGAGTAGAGGTCGGCAAGACTCCCTCGAAACCTTCTCTCTTCGGTCAGCACACTGATTGCAGACGCCCCGCCCATCTCATACAGTTTCGCAAGTGCCGCAGGGTCCTCAATCGTCGCCAGCTCACCTCGAGACGGGCTTGCACGCTTAACCTCGGCGATGACTTTGATGTGCGACGACGGCGCAAGAGCCGCTACCGCATCGAGTGGAGCTCGTGCCTCCAGAGCCGCTGACTCCACCGCCGCGAGTGAAACAGATTCTTGCCGGATGGCCGCATCTGCGACAGCACCCGCCGTGAGTTCGTCGAGCACCTAGTGATGCGCCTTGGGTGAGTACTTCGGACCACGCACACCGTATCCCGCTTTTGCCATACCCCAGCCAACAAGCAGCCCGACGAGAAGGAGGCCGATCGAAGCCACAACCAAAATCGGCATGTTCAGCCAGAAGAACACGACGCCACAGGCCACGGCAACGAGCATGATGCCCACAGCCGTCCACGCCGCAGGAGAGTTTCCCTCGCCGGGTTCGTCAATGTCGTTACTCATGGCTCGCTCCTCAAATCAGCGTTGTACCCGCTCATCCTAACAAGTCGCTGGTCGGGTCCTCTCCGCGCGAGAGCGTCTCCCACGAATCGTTATCGCGGGTTATCGGCTTTTCGACGCGCGAGGATTGTGACCCCTTTTCCGGTCGAGTGAAACGGGTCGATGGGCTCCCCCACTGGCGCGAGCCGAGGAGTCCCCCTGCACCGGACACACTCACGATCAGAAAGCCGAGAACGGCGACCCAGATCCATCCGGTCGTCGCTGTCTCGGTCACCGATGCGGAAACGGCAGTGATGTCGCTGATTCCGGTTACCTTCGACAACACGTTGAGTGACGAAGCTATCGGATTTGCGAAGGTGAACCAGAGGGACACGTCCCCACAGACACCGAGGACGATCACAACGACAAGTACCAGCCACCGGACAACGCGTTGCGCGATAAGGAGCACCCCCACGCCCGCGAGGGCCACGAGTGAAATCGGAGACACGAGTGGTGCGGTCGCGGTCCCAGGCACCGACAACTCAGATGTGGTGGCTCCTTCAGAAATAGAAAAGACGAACCACGTTTGCGTCCACGCTGCCAACGAACACAGTGCACCCGCGAAGATACCCCAGAGCACGTTTCGCTTGTGATTGCCCCTCACAATCGCATCAATCCGTTCGCAATCGCGACCGCCCGTAAAGGTGCTGCCGCCTTGTGTTCGGTCTCACGGTATTCGGAATCAGCGTGCGAATCGGCAACCAATCCGGCACCCGCCTGGACGTGCGCCATGCCATCGACGAGGGTGACCGTGCGAATCGCTATCGCGAGATCGGCGTCCCCCGACGGAGAAAAGTACCCGACGACGCCGCCATAAATCCCTCGTCCCGAGGGCTCCAACTCATCAATGATTTCGAGTGCGCGCGGTTTGGGCGCGCCAGACAATGTTCCAGCCGGAAACGTTGCCCGAAAGACATCCACCGGTGAGACATTGGGTCGAACGTCTCCCTCCACACTGGAGACGATGTGCATGATGTGACTAAACCGCTCAACCCGCATGAACTCTGTGACGTCAACCGACCCCGGCTCACAGACACGAAGCAAATCGTTGCGGGCCAAGTCAACGAGCATCAGATGTTCGGACCGCTCTTTGTCGTCTTCCAACAACTCGACTTCCAAGATGAGGTCTTCTTCTGGCGACGAACCGCGGGGTCGCGAACCGGCAATCGGATGCGTGTACACGCGACCGTCGAGCACCTTGACAAGTGCCTCGGGTGAGGAACCGACGACAGCGAAGTCTGACCGTCCCGGTCGAGGCAAGGACAAGAGGTACATGTATGGTGACGGGTTCAAGCTTCGGAGAACTCGGTACACGTCGATGGGATCAGCGGCATTTTCAACATCGAACCTCTGTGAAATGACGACTTGGAAGACGTCGCCCGCAACAATGTGCTCTTTCGACACAGCAATAGCGGCGAGAAACTGTTCCCGGGGAGTTCGATACGTCGGAGCCATTCTCGCGCTCAAGTCGATGCTGGCAAGCGCTGGATGTGTGGGGAGAGACAGTTCCGTTTGGAGAGCCGCCAAACGTTCCTGTGATTCCTGCCACATCTCCTGGGCGCTCGCTCCGTCGTTGAGGACGTTCACGATGAGAGTGATGGTGCCGAATTTGTGATCGATAGACACGAGATCACGGGCAAACGACATGCCCACACTCGGCACGCTGATGTCATTGGGGGGTCCATCGGGAAGGCGCTCCAGTTGTCGCACCGCATCCCAGCCAATAAAGCCCACGAAGCCGCCGGTCAGTGGTGGCAAACCCTCTCGATGTGGTGTGTGCCACGTCGCGTACAGACGCTCCACTGCGTCGAGACTCTGCTCAGGAATAGCTCCGGCGAACGCTCGCTCGGCGCTGAGACCATAGTCGATCCACGAAGCGACACCGTCCGATTCGCTCAGCACCCCAAAAGCGGATACGCCGACAAAGGAGAATCGTGACCAAATTCCGCCCTGCTCTGCAGACTCGAGAAGGAACGTTCCGGGGCGACCCGCGGCAAGTTTTCGATAAATCGCCACGGGACTTTCAGCGTCCGCGAACAGCTCACGCGTAACGGGAATGATGCGGTCGCCGGCGGCGATTCGTTCGGACAACGATTCAAAAGTTGTGTCACCCACGATGTGGTTCCTCTGGTCGCGCCGTCGTCGAGTAAACGAGTGCCGTGTCAAAACATGACCGAGTTCCGTTATGGCAGGCAGAGCCGACTTGTTCGACGCGAACTAACAGTGCATCCGAGTCGCAATCCATGGCAATGCTCCGCACCAACTGCACGT
>RFQD01000053.1 GCA_009925875.1 Microbacteriaceae bacterium
CGCGTTCGGCGCACCCTCCCGCAGCGCGTAGTCTAAAAATCCCCGTCCCCACAATGAGGTTTTCGTGCGCCGTCTCACCGAGTCCATCATTCGCCACCCGCTCGCTACGCTCCTGACCTTCCTCGCTCTCGTCGGGCTCTCAGCCATCGGAGGACTTCAGGTATTCCCGTCGCTGCAGTCGAGCGGATACAACGACCCGAACAGCGAGTCCTCGCGCGCCTTCACGATTCTCAAAGAAGACTTTGGCGATCACCCGGCTGAGTTGGCCATCATTCTTGACTTTCATCGCAACGCAGACGACCCCGCGTCGGAGGCACTCACCAAGAAGATTGTCGACAAGATTGACGGGCTCTCGGGAATTGATCACGTCGACACGTACTACTCGATGGGTCGCCTCCCCTCGCTCAAAAGTACCGACGGTGAAGCCGCCTACGTCTTTGTGACCTATTCCGACACGACTCCCGCTTCGCGGAGTGCCGAAACGAAACTCATTGAGTCCACGTTGGGGTCACAATTCGACGGAGCGGACGTCTACTACACGGGCGTTGCCGCAATGGCGGTCGCACTCAACGAATCCATCTCGAAAGACCTCAGCCTGGCGGAAAGCATCGCCATACCGCTCAGCTTGATATTGCTCGTCTTTGTCTTCGGGTCGGTGGTAGCGGCTGGGCTTCCCTTGATCGTCGGTGGATTGGGGATTCTGGGGAGTTTCTTTTTCATCTGGCTGGCCACCCTGTCAACGGATGTCTCGGTCTTTGCCCTCAACCTGCTCACCGGCATGGGGCTCGGGCTCGGTATCGACTACTCACTTCTCATTGTGAACCGCTTCCGCGAGGAACGATTGGCGGGCAAACCGGTGACAGAGGCGGCAACCGCCGGTCGCACCGTGCTGTTCTCGGGGCTCACCGTCGCGGTGGTCACCGCCTCGATGATTCTCTTCCCGCAATACTTCTTGCGCTCCTTTGCCTACGCCGGCATCGCGGTGGTGGGCATGGCCGTGGCGGGTGCGCTCATCGCGTTGCCGGCCGTGCTGACCCTGCTCGGTGACCGCGTCAACGCGTGGCGCGTCATTCGCATCTCCAAAACCACGAGTGACACCGGAGCATGGGCACGACTCTCACGCTTTGTCATGAAGAACGCGGTACTCGTGCTCGTCGTCACCCTGGCTGCACTCGGCGGCCTGATCGCGCTGGGCAGCTCGGCAAAGTTCGGGCTGGTCGATGAGCGCATCCTGCCGGCAAGCGCCCCCATCGCCGTGGCAAGTGAAATTCAACGAGACCGCTTCGACGGTCAAGAAGCTAAGCCGGTGTCGATCGTGGTCGAGGGCGCCACCCCGGACCAATTTGCGAGTTACGTCGCCGACCTGAGCAAACTCGACCACATCGTGCGCGTGCAAAGTCCGCTCGGCATCACGGTTGACGGCAAAACCGATTCTCGACCTGCCCAACTCTTCGCCAGCTACGACAATGGGGATGCGAAGCGCATCATCGCGATTCACGATGTCGAGGCACGCTCGAGTGAGGGTGTGACCCTGACCGAGAACGTTCGCGCCCTCGACCCACCGTTCACGGCGCTCGTCGGCGGTATTGCCGCCGACTACGCGGACTCGCTCAACGGTATTGCGGAGCGCCTGCCGTGGGTCATCGCCTGGATTGCCGTCAGCACGTTCATCCTGCTGTTCCTCTTCACCGGCAGCATCCTGCTCCCGGTGAAAGCGGTGCTGCTCAACCTCGTGTCGCTTCTCTCTACTCTCGGCTTGCTGACCTGGGTGTTTCTCGATGGCCATCTGCGCAACCTGCTCGGTGGTTTCACGCTCACCGGATCGATTGACGCATCGATGTTCATCCTCATCGCGGTGGTGACTTTTGGGTTGTCGATGGACTACGAGTTGTTCTTGCTCAGTCGCATCAAGGAGCAACACGAGCTGGGCAAGAGCACGACCGATTCGGTGGCCGTGGGTCTGCAGCGCAGCGGACGCATCATCACGGCAGCGGCACTCGTACTGGCGGTGAACTTCTTGCCGTTCGTCACGTCCGGAGTGAGCACGGTCAAAATGCTTGGGTTGGGGATTGCCTTCGCGATTCTGCTCGATGCGACGGTCGTGCGCGCTCTACTCGTGCCCGCGCTGATGAAGCTGTTCGGCGACGCAAACTGGTGGGCGCCGAAATGGATGAAGAAGATTGCCGACAAGGCCGGCCTGGCTCACTAGTGGGCCGGTCAGCGAGCAGTGCGTGAAAGAAACTCGTCGAGCGAGTCGAAGTAGCTTTCCATACCCGCCTTGGTTTGCGGCACCTGCTCCGCGGGCATCTCGCCATACTGACTGAAGCGCACCCACGCGCCATCAGCGCGTGGTTCGAAGTCGACCGCGACGACGTGGCGTGGCGCGTCTTCGTCACGAGCAGCAAACTCGTCGGCATCCTGTGTGTATGACAGGTTGTGCACGAGGCGCCGATGAGATTCCACCTCGGTGTAGCGCCCAAAAAAGTAGGCGTTAAAGCCAAAAGCTGGCACTGCGACGGCAACCGTCCACCAGCCTCCTACGGTCGCATCCGAGGTCACCGATCCGGGTAACACGGCAAGGTCGGTGGGGTGATACCAGTCTTCGAGCGCAGACGCATCGACCCACGCAGTCCACAGGGTCTCCAGGTTCACCGGGTATTCCCGTTCGACCAAATACAGATGATTGTTCACGAGAAGTCAGCATACGGCGGTCACGCATTGCTAGTCGAAGGTCTGAACGACCTTCACGAGAAGATTCACGTGCTCATCGAGCACCAGGTCACCGAGAGCCCGAGCCTGGGGAGATTCGACGGAGGGGGCGTGGGATCCCGCCGCCCAGACCGCAGCCCCGAGCGTGGACATCGAAATGGATGACCCGAGCGCGACAAGTTTCTGGTTTGATACGTACGTGCTCATGTCGAGGTTCTCTTCCGTTACCTCTTCGGCCGACACGGTGTTCGATTTCACGTCCAAAATGAGCTGCGCAAGGCGACAGATATTCACATTGAACTTTGCCGTCATCGCAGCGCGGAACGACTGTTCGAATTCCAAAACGTCTTCGAGCGCGACGACCGGGTAGTTGAGCACGACGGACCACCCGGTCACCTTGACGGCGTACGTAATCTGGGTTTCAATCCACGCGCGAAGTCGAGCGACGGGATCGCGTGGTGCGTTTGCCACGGCCTGCGCCATCGCATCCACGTAGCCGGAGTACACGGTGAATGCAGCTTCAGAAATGAGCCCGTTCCTCGAACCGAAATAGTGATTCACCATGGCGACAGTAACGCCAAGACGCCGCGCGATCTTGGCATGACTAAAGCGACCCGGACCGAGGCGTGAAAATTCGTGAATGGTGAGATAGAGAAACTTGTCCCTCGTCGACGGATTGGGCTCACCACATACCGACATCCAGAATTTGTCGTCCAGCTCAAGCGGCTCTGGCGGAGGCTCGGGGAGTTTCATCCGGTCCTCTCCCTCGTAAAAATCAGGGCGCGGGAACAACCGCTCGTGATGTTGTGGCCCTCTACCCCTCGCAAAAGGCTACAACTCACTACGCTGAAGTGGAATCTCCGCCACGCGCTGCGACAAAATCAGCTCACGTGACCGAACTTGCCTTGACCGGGCGCGCCGGAGTCTTATACGTTTCGAATTCCACCTGTCACTCCCCGCGCACGCCGTGCGAATTGCCTCAAAGGAACACCGAATGAAGAATCCGAGCCTCGGCGATCGCCTGAAGTATTCGTTTGACAAACTCATGTCACGAGGCTTGCCCGCCCTCATCGGACTGCTCGGCGTGGTGACGTTGATATTCATTTCGCTCATCTCCCTCGTGGTGGTTATCTTTGGACTCTTCCCCGACGACCAAAAGCTCGACTTTGCCGAAGCTTTCTGGGCAACGATGTTGCGCACGCTCGACCCCGGCACGATGGGCGGCGACACCGGGCCGGGATACCGCATCGCGATGCTTATCGTCACGTTGACGGGCCTCGTACGTGGCGAGCCTCATCGGTATCGTCGCGAATGCGTTCAACGAAAAAGTGGAGCAGCTGCGCAAGGGACGCTCGAGCGTCATCGAAACCGATCACACGCTCATCCTTGGTTGGAATCGAAAGATTCATCAGGTGGTCAGTGAACTTGTCATCGCCAACGAATCGCGACGCCGGGCCACGATTGTGGTCCTCGCCGATCGCGACAAAGTGGAGATGGAGGACGAGCTCAAAACCCATCTGCCGCCGAGGAGTCGAACGCAGATCATCGTTCGCAGTGGTGACCCGATGAGCGTCGCCGATTTGAAGCTCACGGGTCTAGATTCCGCTCGGAGCATCATCGTGCTCGCGCCCGACGACTCCGACGAGGCAGACAACTTCTCGATCAAGACGGCGCTGGCCATTCTCAACAATCCGAATCGCCGTGCCGAGCCCTACAAGATCGTGGGTGAAATCAAGAACGAACCCAACATGGCCGCCGCGCAGCTCGTCGGCGGCACCGAAGCCCAGTGGATTCTCGGCGAAGACCTCATCTCTCGCCTCATCGTGCAAACCAGCCGTCAACGCGGTTTGAGTGCGGTCTACAACGACCTGCTCGATTTCGGCGGTGCCGAGTTGTATCTGGCGGATGTCGCGAATTTGGCCGGCTCTACTTTCGGCGTTGCCGCTCTCAGCATCCCCCAGGGTGCCCTCGTCGGGGTGTTGAACGGGGACGAGGTGCACATCAACCCTCCGCGCGACCACGTTCTCACTCCTGATGTGCGGCTGATCATCCTCGCCGAAGATGACGATCGACTGCAGTTTGGTGCTCAAGCGGCATTCGATGCCAAGGCCATCAGTCTGTCGAAGGAGAAGAAGCGGACTCCGGAACGCACGCTCATCTTGGGCGCGAACGCGACGCTCCCCATGGTGTTGGCCGAGCTCGATTCATCGTCCGCCCCTGGCTCAACCATTGTCCTCGTTGAAGACGGTGCCGAGGCCCCCCGGGTGAAACTTCGCAATGCAAAGCTCGAAGTGAAGGCGGCCAACCCGGCCAGCCGGGCGGAACTGGAAAAGTTGCGCGTGACCACCTTCGACCACGTCATTGTGCTTGCGAACCGGGATGATCGTGGCGTCGAGCACGCCGATGCGCGCACCCTGCTCATCCTGCTCAATCTTCGGGCAATCACTAATGGCACGTCGCACAACGTCAACATCGTCAGCGAAATGTTGAACGACAAGAATCGCGAACTCGCACAATCGAACGTCTCGGATGACTTTATTGTCAGCGAACAACTCGTCGGCAACATGCTCACCATGGTCTCGGAGAACTTCGAGATGCAGCGCGTGCTCTCCGAGGTCATTTCCGGTGACGGGCCACAACTGCGACTCAACCCCGCGAGCTGGTACGTCAAGACAAACACGCCCGTTGACTTCAACACCATCACCGAAGCTGCCCTCCGTCGTGGCGAAGCTCCGCTGGGCTATCGCCGTGTTGGCGGTTCGTCGACTCCGGACCATCTTCAACCGGTGAGTGGCGACGGCGTCGTGCTCAATCCGAATCGCACCGAGATGGTCGTTTTCGGCGAGTCAGACAGCATCGTCGTCTTTTCTGGCTGACTAGCGAGCTGAACTGCGCGTTCCTCGCCGACGCACGGTGACCATGAGAAGCCCGGCACTAACGACGGAAACGGCAGCCACCAGCACGGTCCAGGAGGTGCGGTCATCCAGACCCGTATCGGCAAGGCGTGGCAGCTCGCCCGCGACATAAATCGTGCTTCCGCCGGTGATCCAGAACTGATCAGCGACCGGATTGCGATTCATGAGAAACCATAAGCCCGGGCTGGGACCGGTCACATCAATGGGAGTGCCGGAGCTGAAGGTGGTGGGGTCGGTCGGCACGAGGTCGCCCAGACTCGCACTGATGTAATAGGCGATCAGCCCATCCACAGTGAAGGCCACGTCTTTGGGCTCATCGGTGAACTGGTGTTCAACCGCATAACTCGTCGTGTCGATGACCGACGTGACAGTTGAGGGAGCCGTGAACGACGTCGCGTACACGCTCGCACCGTCAGGAGCCATCGTGACGGTCGTGCCCTGCAAGTGACCGCCCGGAGTGAACGTGTGAATCACCGTGTTGCCGACTGTCTCGATGACCGCGATGCTGCCATCCGAACAGTTCACAAAAAGTTTCTGGCCGTCTGGGGTGAGGGCAAGACCGTCTGGACCGGTGCACGCAGTGACCGACAGGGTCACACTATCGCTGAGCACGTCAATGACTTTCACTTGCGTGCCGCTGCCGTTGTTCGTGACCGCCACGTACGCCGTGGTGCCGTCGGGGCTGAAAACGACTTGACCCACTCCCGCAGTGCCGACCGTAATTGCCGTGCCAAACGTCAGCGTCGAGGGCGAGAAGGGTTTGATCTTGCCTTGTCCAAGACTCACGTATGCTTTTGATCCGTCAGGAGACATTGCAATCGCATGATTGACACCAGCTCCCGGGATGCCCGCCGAAATGCGACCCGAAATCGGCTCCAGCGTTCGCGCATCAAAAACAATGACGTCGGCGATTCCACCGGGCACGCCATCGTTGTCCTCGACGACAAACGCGCGCGACCCGTCTAGTGAAAAAGCCACGCCCGCGGTGCTGTGATATCCCGTGAGAGTCGTGACATTCGAGACGGCAGCCTGAGTGCCCGCGGCGCTGACGAACACCATGACAATCGAAAGAAGGGCGACCGTCGCGATTCTCACCATCACGTCACTTTCTTTCGAACCACTAGAGAACACAAATCTACTGGTTATACGCCGTCCATCCGGAGCAGTCGAAGCCCGGCCTATTCTTCCAGGCGAGAAACTCCGGTGAGTCCATGCGCAGTCTCAACGGGACGGCGAGATCGGCACGACGCCCACCCACCAGCTTGCTTTGGTTCATCCACCAATCCGGATGTCCAAGCGAGTCAACGACGAGAGTCACCACCTCGGCTGCGTCGGTCGACGCGACGACCGGAGGGAACGCATCAACCGGGTTGATCGTGAAGACGCCACTCGATCCTTGGTTTCCTTCGCCCACCGAATTGGCGACGACGGTATAGGCCTGGCTCGTCTTTGCGACCGAGTACCAAAAGTTGACGGTGTTTTCGGGATACCCGTGAACAAACAATCCCTTCGCATCCTGGAGGTAGGCGCCGTATCCCCCGTTCCACGACGTTGGTACGGCAATAAAATCCGCACGCCGCAAAGCCAAGACACCACTCGCTTCGGGATACCGCACATCTTCACCGAGCAAAATTCCGATGCGACCAATCGGGGTGTCAAAAACGGGGAGGTCGTCGCCCGCGCTCAGTAACGTCAGAGAATCCTCGTCGAGGTGGGTCTGCCGATATCGTGCAATCAGTTTTCCATCTGGACCGAGCAGCACGGCCGAGTGATAGTGCCTGCCATCGGCGGATTCGACGTGACTTCCGACCACGTAACTGCGGAGGTGGATGGCAAAGTCCGCTAAAACCTGCGTCGTCTTGCCAAGGTCGGCCTCCGCCCATTCCCCGACATTTTCGGGTGTCGAGGGCTTGCCCGTCAGTGAATAAGCCGGGAACACCACCAGCCCGTTAGCGTTGCCGTTACTGACAGCCTGATCTACCTGTTCTCGGGCACGATTGATGTTTCCATCCACATCTCCGGCAATAACGCGATATTGCAGTGCCGTCAGTGCGACCGTGCGTGATTCAGTCGATGCGGCACCGTCCGTCGGAGACTTGAAAAATGCGAGGTCACCGTAGAGTTCGGGGCGGCGACGCTCGAGCGTTCGTTTTTGCGAATTGTCGAACAGCGCGGGGTCGATTTCTCCATACAAAATCTGGCCGGGGTTCGTGAAGGTCGTGTTGGCATCGGTGGCGGGTGAGTGACCGGTTCGCGTTCCATCCGCCTGCCAAATGGATGCCGCACCTCCGTAGACCACCGCGATTCCCGTCGTAGGGTTACTCTCCGCGTTGTTGCGATCCGATGCCACCATGGCCAGGCCGTTCCATGCCGAGAATTGTTCGACCGCAGCAATCGTCGAGTGATCGCCCTTGGCTTCCGGGCCAAGTTCAGTGAGTACGCGGTCACTGCAGCAGATATACGCCAAGATGTCGGCCCCCTTGACGGCGGGGATTCGCGCAGGTTCCCAGTAGGTGTCGTCATAACAAATTGCCATGGCGATGTTGCCGAGCTCTGTTTCGAAAATGGGATGCCCAGAGTTGCCGGGGGTAAACCAGAGAATGTCACTCGGGTTCAACCCCACCTTGCGGTACTTGCCGATGTACCCGTTCGGCCCGATGAGCGCGCCGGTGTTGTAGGTCAACATCGTGGTCGGCTCAACCTCGGCGATACCGATCGCGACGTAGCAGTTGTACTTCTTGCAGACCGGTTCGATTGCCGACGTACCCTTGCCCGGAACCGTGTCCATATAGGGCAAAAACTGGTCAACATCTC
>RFQD01000054.1 GCA_009925875.1 Microbacteriaceae bacterium
ATCTTGGACACCTCGCGCGTGTTGAGTGCGCAAGCATCGGCTGGCACGGCGCTCACGTTCACGGTGCTCGCCGGCATTGTGGTGGGCGGGACATCCATTTTGGGCGGTGAAGGCGCAATCTGGCGCACGGTGATCGGTGTCTTGTTCATCGCACTCATCGGCAACGGCTTCAACCTGTTGGGCGTGGATGCGCTGTTCCAACAGATTACGCTCGGGCTGATATTGCTCATTGCGGTCGGCATCGATGCCTGGTCGCGCGTCAGACGCTAGAGGCCCTCAGAGACACGCGCTGCGCCGAGTGAACGGTTCCTCGGCGCAGCGCGTCTCGCAGTCGACTAACACATCGACCTCCTGAGCAGCCGGCAATCGAGATCGCCGTGAGCCGTGACTCAGTGGTCGATTTCGTCATGCGGGGTCTGGCCCCACAAGTACCAGACACCACGGGCCGGCTCTGTGCCGTGGTTCACATACAGGTGCGGGAGCATCGAGTCAAAGTGCACCGAATCACCCGGGGCGAGGAGGTGGGTTTCATCGCGAATGTAGAGAGTGAGCTCTCCATGTACGAGCACCCCGTATTCCGATCCCACGTGCTGGAGTCGTTCTGAGTGGGCTCCGTTGTTTCCGGTGTGTGGGTCATAGGTGACGAGGTATCCGCTCACGCTCGACGCCGTCGGGGAGTGAGCGAGGCTTTCCCAGGTCACACCGTCGCCCATATGTGCGACGGGATTGTCATCCGCCTTTTGAATGACGACCGCGTCACTGCCGATGTGTTCGGGTGGGAGAGGAACCCCCGTCTGCACGCCGAGCACCTCGTCGAGAGACGCCTCCAAGTGCGTAACGAGTGCGTACAGAGTCGGAACAGACGGTTGAATATGCCCGTTCTCGACCTGCGACAAAAGCGATGGAGACACCCCGATGGCCTGAGCCACACTGCGCAAACTTTTGCCACGATCCTCGCGTGCTTCACGAAGGCGAAGCCCAAGGTCAACGCTGTGGGTCACGACGCACGACCCTCCTTGCTGGCAACTCTGACTAGAACTAGTTTACGTCGCGCGAGGTTAATTATGCGTCGTTACGAGTTGACGAACAGTGGCGCGAGTGCCCCTGAGAAGACCTGCCAGGCGAGCACACTCTTGGCCACCAGGCTCAACGTGATGTACATGCGCTCGCCTCGGAGATAGCTCTTCCATCCGCCGACTTGTCGGTATTGCAGAGCTTGATTCACTGCGAAGGTGTTGAAGAACACAAAGAGCGAAATGATGATTCCGATGACGAATCCAGGAACCTCTACCGCATTCGTCGAACCGGGCTGCAGCGTGTAAACCATGATGATGATCCACGGCACGATTCCTGTCATTGATCCGAAGATGAATGGCAAGAACTGCTTGTTGCCCGGAGTCTCGTATTTTTCTTGGAGTGCACCGAAGAGAATCATCGAAGCGTTGACCGCAAAAATCGCAAAGAGGGCTCCGACGTCTGTCGCACCCGTCAGTTGCGCGATGAGCCAAATCATCACGGATGAGCTCAATGAGTACTCGGTCCAACGGAAGTAATTGTGGTTTTGCTTGAGTCCGTTGGCATAGCGATTGAAAACGCCCGGCAATGAAATCAAGAAGTGGAAGAACGCGGACAGGAAAAGGAACGCGACGACGCCGAGACCGAGGTTGACATCGAACAATGTGACGCGCTCCGTCGGTAGATCAAGTCCCGGTGGACCCGTCATGTAGTCAACGGTGACGGGGAACGTGACCTGGTCACTCAAGCGCGTCAATAGGAAAAGAAACGCGGCACCCTGAATGAAGTGCACCCCGCCGGCCACGATGTTGTAAATGCGCAGGCGACGAATTTGCTCGTCTTCTGAACGAACCTTGCGGGCCATTTTGAATCCAATCTCACGCTGTTCAGGAAAACATGTCTGTCGGTCAGTCTGTTGGCTTCCCGGGCTTGCGTCAATGACCAATCAGAGGGTTCCGCGGATTGCCGCCAATGCGATGGTGATGAGGGGTGCCACTATGAGTGCGGGCAAGAGGTTGCCCACATTAATCTGTCGAATGTTCAACACACGCAGGCCGATTCCGAGCATGAGAATCCCACCAGTAACGGTGATGCTCGCGATGACGGCGCTCGACATGAAAGTCCCCAAACCGACGGCGAGCAGAGTCAAGAGTCCCTGCCACAGTCCGACGGGCACGGCCGAGAACGCGACGCCCCATCCGAGGGCTGCAGCAAACGCAATCGCACTGATTCCGTCGAGGGATGCTTTGAGAGCAAGGGTCTCGATACCGTGTCCCGTTCCGTCGCTCAACGCGCCGAGAATTGCCATCGGACCGACGCAATAAATCAGTGAGGCATCGACAAAACCTTCGACGAAGCGGCTCCCTCGGGCACCATTGCGTGCCGAAGACGACCCCGTTTCCTCTCGTCCACGAGAGCGGGCGAAGGCCTGCAGCCAGATGCCGAATTTTTCCAAGCGAGTTTCGATGTCAAGTAGTGAACCGACCACGCCTCCAACGACGAGAGCCCCGACCACCACAAGAAGTCCGACACCGGGACCGACAGCCCCAACGAAACTTTCATCTGTCAACGACATGACATTCATCGCGCCGATCACCAACACGACGAGTCCAAGCGAATCCGTCACGACTCGACTCGTGCGCTCAGGAAGTCGATGCCCAACGAGTACTCCGAGGGAGCCACCGATAACGATGGCCACGACATTGACGATGGTTCCGAGTCCGATCACAGCGCTCCTCGATGTAGTTCGAGTCTCAGACTAGACGGGGAAGTGACGAATCGTTGATCGAGCTCGTACACTAGGCGAATGACCTACTCCACTCGCGCCTACGCCGCATTTGACACCACGTCCGAGCTTCGCCCGCACACAATCCTTCGACGTGACGTGGGTCCCAAAGACGTTCGTATCGACGTTGAATTCGAGGGCATTTGCCACTCCGACATTCACACCGTCAAGGGTGACTGGGGACCTCAACCCTTTCCCGTCGTGCCGGGCCACGAGGTCATTGGACGTGTTGCCGAAGTGGGGTCGGCTGTGACCAAATTTGCCGTTGGCGACCGGGTCGGAGTCGGTGTTTTCGTCGATAGTTGTGGTGAGTGCGTGGCGTGTAAAGACGGGCGTGAGCAGCACTGCGCGAACGGGCCAGTGTGGACGTACGGCGCTCCGGATCCCGATTTCGAGGGACAAACGACGCATGGTGGTTATTCCCAATCAATCGTTGTCACGGAACACGCCGTTCTCCGCGTTCCTGAGAATCTTGATCCCGCGGCCGCAGCACCTCTCCTTTGCGCGGGTATCACAACGTACTCTCCCTTGAAGACGTGGGGTGCCGGTCCTGGAAAACGCGTGGGCATCGTGGGCATCGGTGGACTTGGTCACCTCGGCGTCAAGTATTCTCACGCTCTGGGTGCCACCACGGTCGGTTTCACGACAAGTCCGGACAAGTCGGACATGATTCGCGGGCTCGGGGCTGATGACGTCATTGTGTCAACCGACGGGGATGCTATGGCAAACGCGCAAGAAACCTTCGACCTCATCGTTTCGACGGTTCCCCAGTCTCACGATGTCAACCCGTACCTGCGTCTCTTGAAGCCGGATGGAACGCTCGTGCTCGTTGGTGCTGTCGAGCCGCTGACGGAGCCGATTGACGCACGCCTTCTGGTGCTCAAGCGTCGCCGCTTGGCGGGATCCAACATCGGGAGCATCTCGGAGTTGCAAGAGATGCTCGACTTTTCTGGAAGTCACAACATCGTCGCGGATATCGAGCTCATCAACGCGGACTACATCAACAAAGCATTTGAACGTGTCACGAAAAACGACGTGACATTTCGTTTTGTGATTGACACTGCCACGATTCCCGCGGAGTAGTGCGGGCTCACTGTCCGGCTTAGACTTAAGTCCATGCTGAGGCGCACGTTTGTGGCTGCGGCCACCGGGATGGGGGTTTCCGCGTTCCTTGCCGCGTGTGCCCCAACAAAGGGCGAGGTAGAGACGGTGCAAGCTTTGCCGTCGGGATTTCTCGGCGATCTTCCCGTCGCGGCTCCGGGTCCTCAGATTTTGCCGCTCGATCCGGCGATGCCAACTTTTCCCGTACCCTCCGGGTCCATTTACTCGCTCCCGAGCGCCGTGGGAAATGCGATTGCGTGGACTGTTGACGACGGATTTGGTGCCGACGTCGTCGACGGCTACGCGGAGTTCGCCAAACGATCCGGAGCGCGAATTACGTTCTTCATCTGCGGGAAAGCCCCCGGCTGGGCCGACGCGGCAGACAAGTTGCGGCCACTCGTCGAATCGGGGCAGGTTCAAATAGCCAATCACACGCACAGTCACTTCCGAATGGTCGATGCGACGGACGACTTCATTCGCGAAGACCTCATGAGAAACCATGATGAAATCGTAAAAATTTTTGGTGTGGATGCGCGTCCGTACTTCCGACCACCTTTCGGTGTGTATGACGACCGAGTGGCCTCCGTCGCGGCATCCGTGGGCTACACCGTTCCCGTGCTGTGGGACGGCACTCTCTCTGATTCCGGCCTGATTGAGCCATCTCTTTTGGTGGACTTTGCGTCCCGCTACATGGAGGCCGGCAATATTCTTCTCGGGCACGCCAATCAATGGCCCGTTGTGTCGGTCTTTCCCGAATTGGTTGGCATTCTGGAAGATCGCGGTCTCGTCACCGTGACGCTCAATGACGTGTTTCGCGCATGAGCGTCGACAACCAGAACCACGTGTCGGCTCGCTGGCCTGAGCGACCACAGAATAGGCGCTTTCACCCGTGGCAATGGCTTATCGCGTTCTTGTTGGGTTGTGCAGTGACGCTCGCCGGTATCACCGTGTCAAACGGGCGTCTCCCATTTCCGGTGCCTACCCCCACCCCCACTCCGACGGTTACCCCACTGCCATTGCCGGATGACGCATGGGCGACCTCCACATCGACTGCGCTACCGGTCTCCGTGACCCCGCCGGGCACGACCCTTGCTCTGGGTAGTCCGGGTCAGGTAGAGATTGCTCTCGGGGACAATCTGCTCGCGCTTGCCAGCGTCGTAGCCGAGGCCCCATCCCTCGCGCCGGAGTCAGATCAAAACGTTTTGCGTGCGGCAGTTCCAGAACTCACCGGCATGTCGGTGTACTACTACCACGTTCGCGTCACGAAAGTGTCGGGAACTCTGCTGGCGGGAGCAGAGCTCGCCCCGTTATTCGACGCGGTGACCGGTGATGGTCACGTCGTGCAGCGATTCACGATTGTCGACTGGAAGAAGTGCGAAAGCGTCCCCGCGCCGGCAGACATCGATACGCCAGCGACGGAAGTAACGTTCTGTTTCGCCGCGGCTACCCCGACCGACGGTCTTATTCCCGCCGGGGTTCGTTTCTCGCAAAAGGGCGGTCCTTACGACGCTTCACGAGGAACCGCGGTTACGTGGATGCCACAGTAGTGCGCTCAACGCGGGGCCTTTTCGGTCGGGCAACGGGTTGCTGTTGCGTGATGCAGTGAATCCCGCCGCCGCGCTCAAAGAGAGCTCGCGCATCCACTAAGACAATCTCGCGACCGGGATACACGCGCTTGAGAACGCGGGCAGCTCTTTCATCACCCGGGTCGTTGAATGCGCACAAAATGACCGCACCATTACACACGTAGTGATTGATGTAGCTGTAGTCATTCCACCCGTGGTTGTCTTCGAGCACATCGGGAGCCGGGACGCTTACAACTTTCAACTTGGGAGCCGCGGGCCTGTCCTTCGCACGTCGGCGGGCTACTGACTTGAGCACCCGTCGAGCTTCTTGACTGATCCAATAATCCGGATGCTCGACGTTGCGCTGATCGTGAAAGAGCACGGTGTTGGCATCCGCGAAACACGCGACGATGTCGATATGGCCACGCGTGCCAAATTCTTCGTAGTCCCGCGTGAGGCCGCGAGCGAACCAAACAACATCGCGGACGCCCAATTTGTCGCGAAGCTCGGCCTCAACTTCTGCAACACTCCATCCCGGATTTCGACCGGGGTCAAGTTGAACGGTTTCGGTGATGAGGACGGTGCTCTTTCCGTCGACGTGGATGCCACCTCCCTCGTTGACCATGTTCGAACTGATAATCGGGACTCCGGCCTTTTTCGCCACGAGCTTCGCGACCTGGGCATCCTTATCGAATTGGGACCAGGTCTGGGCACCCCAGCCGTTGAACACCCAATCCACTGCAGCAATGCTTCCGTCGATGGTCGATCTCACGAATGTCGGACCGATGTCGCGCATCCACGCGTCATTGAGTGGAGCGGAGATGATGTCGACACGCGAGTCAAGCCATTCTTTGGCGATCTTGGTTGCCCCGGGGTCCACGACCATCGTCACGGGTTCGAATGCGACAATCGCGTTCGCCACGCGTGACCAGGCTGCGCGTGCCTCATCTTCTTGTTCGGCGCTCTCACCGAGGGTGTAACCACTCGATGGCCACGCCATCCACGTGCGCTCGTGTCGCTCCCATTCGGCTGGCATGCGCCACGCCATCGGAAGTGCAGTGGCTCGTGTCATCACGGTCGAATTCCTTGCGCGGTTAGGAGGCTAGATTTTTTCCATCGTGTCGAGAATCTTGACCAGAGTCTCGAACGTCGTTTGCGGGTTCACAATGGAGAACCGAGTGTTCGGTTGACCCAAGTGCGAACTCGGCACGACAAAAGCGATGTCGCGACGTAACAGGTCGTTAGACCATTGAGCGTAGTCGTTTGCAGACCAGCCGTCACGAGTGAAAACAACGTTGGAAAGTTCGGGTTGCCGCACCAAGGCCATTCCGGGTCGACGCTCGATTTCAGCCGCAATTTGTCGAGCGAGTTGAATGTTCGACTCAACCGCATCCCGATATGCCCCTACCCCGTGCGTCGCGAGGGAAAACCAGAGCGGAAGACCCCGCGGTCGACGAGAGAGATGGTACGCGTAGTCACTCGGGTTCCAGTCGCCGGTTTCTGTCAACACGTCGAGGTATTCCGCGTGTTGCGTGTGTGCGGCCTTAGCCAGCGACGGGTTGCGATAAACCAATGCGCACGCGTCGAACGGCGCAAACAGCCACTTGTGCGGGTCGACAATAAAGGAGTCGGCTTGATCTACGCCGTCAAACAAATCTCGTGTGCTCGGGGCGAGAATTCCCGCCAAGCCGTAGGCGCCGTCGACATGGAACCAGGCATTGTTTGTGTGAGCTACTTCTCCCACCGATCGCAGATCGTCCACGATTCCAAAGTTCGTTGTTCCCGCCGTGGCCACAACGGCAAATACACCATCCCAATCCGAAACAGTCTCTTCGACGTCCGGGCCGCGCATCTTTCCGGAATCGCCGATAGGAACAGGAATGATGTCGACATCCATGACGCGAGCGGCCGACTTGAGGCTTGAGTGGGCCTCAGCGCTACAGGCAAATGCCCACCGCCGGGGGAGGGGTTCACCTAAGCGTTCGCGCTCCATGCGGGCCGTGTGTCGTGCCGCAACGAGCGCGGATAAGTTTCCAAGTGTGCCCCCTTGAACGAAGACACCTCCCGCACCAGCCGGCAAGCCCGTCTCGCGGGCGAGCCACGTGAGAACCTCGTTCTCTGCATAGACGGCTCCCGCGCCTTCGGCCCAGGAACCGCCATAAATGCTTGACGCTGAAACGATCAGGTCAAATAGGGTTGCCGCCTCGGTTGGGGCTGCGGGGATGAACGAGAGGAAGCCGGGATTGTCAACGGAAATGCACGACGGAGCAAGCACGTCCTCAAAAATCTTCAACGCGGGAAGTCCACCGAGACCAGCTTCCGTCACTGTTGGCGGTATGAGCGCAGCGAGTTCCTCGGGCGACCTCGAAGCATCCAGCGGAGCTGGTTCGTAATTCATTCGTCGCCGCGCGTAATCAAATACTTCTTCACGAAGCTTGAGCGTGTCGACGTCGAGCGCGTGCATGCGGTCTGAGGGCGGAGGAGTCAATCGACAATCCATTCGATCCATCGACAAGACCTCCCGCCACGGCGAGTGCCGTGCGACTGGGGAGAACCGAGTCGGCGAGTGCGAGCATAGCCGTTAACCCGACACGCCGGTAATGACACAACATCTAGGGGAATGACACGAATGTCATTCCGGTTATATAGTGGTGTTCCACCGCAGTCGCGGAAGAGGCGTCACTGTCTCGAGAGAAATAGCGAATTATCAAAGGAGGCGACCATGGAGTTTGAAGGAAACGACACCGTTGGTGGCTATGCCGTGCCCGTCGACCCGATGGACATGCTGCAGTGCGACAGCTGCCAGTAACACTCATACCTCGTGTCGCGTGAGCGATACCGCGAATGCCTCGACCAGCGCTGGTCGA
>RFQD01000055.1 GCA_009925875.1 Microbacteriaceae bacterium
CACGCAGTGTCGCGTTGCTCGGGCTCACCGGCATCGCCGTCGACGTCGAAGCAGACGTCACCACGGGGTTGCCCGCGATTCGGCTCGTCGGACTCGCTGACCGGGCCGTCAACGAAGCCATCGACCGAGTGCGCTCGGCAGTGGCCAACAGCCAGCTCGCGTTTCCGGCCCAGCGATTGACCATCTCACTCTCACCAGCCGCGCTGCCGAAAAGCGGTTCCGCCTTCGACTTGCCCATCGCAATCGCGTGCCTCGCCGCAACCGGAGTCGTGCCATCCGCCCCAGACGATGGCACCATCTTCATCGGAGAACTCGCACTAGATGGGCGCCTTCGACCCACGGCGGGAATCTTGCCCAGCGTGCTCGCGGCGCGACAACTCGGTGCAACGCGTGTCGTTGTCCCCTCGGCCAATGCGCACGAAGCCCGACTCGTTTCGGGAATCACCGTGAAAGGAGTTGCCTCCGTGCGAGAAGCCGCCCAGGTGAGTGGCGCCGAAATCGATGTCGTCGACATCGCGCCGTTGCGTCATGCGCGTGAGCGTACCGGCGACGACGAATCATCATCCGCCGCACCACCCCTACCCGACCTGGCCGACATCATCGGACTCGACGCCGCCATCGACGCACTCATCGTGGCCGCCGTGGGCGGGCACAACATCTTCATGGTTGGTCCGCCCGGCGCGGGGAAAACGATGCTCGCGAGTCGCCTCCCCGGCATTCTCCCGCCCCTCACCGAAGAACACGCGCTCGAAGTGGCGACGATTGCGTCGCTCGTCGAAGGATCGCGTCGAGAAGTACATCTCGCGACAACGCCCCCATTTCAGGCGCCACATCATTCCCTCAGCGCCGCCGGAATGGTGGGCGGCGGACCGGGAATTGTGCGCCCCGGCGTCGCCACACAGGCGCATCGCGGAGTGCTGTTTCTCGATGAAGCACCCGAATTTGCAACGAACGTGCTCGATAGTCTGCGCCAATCCCTTGAATCGGGAATGCTCTCCCTGCAACGCGCGGCCTACAGCGTGAGCTTTCCCAGTGACTTTCAACTCGTGCTCGCAGCTAATCCGTGTCCGTGTGGGCAAGCGTCGGCCAGTAATGACGTCACCTGCACGTGCACGCCTGTCCAACGCCTTCGATATCTCTCGCGCCTCAGCGGTCCGCTCATGGATCGTGTCGACATTCACCTCACCGTGCCTCGAGCTACCACCGCCATTCGAGATGAACTGACTACCGTGACAACCACCGCAGAGGCACGCGACCGGGTTCTCACCGCTCGACACGTCGCGCTCGCCCGATGGGGCGGAACCTGTAACGCGCGCGTACCTGGCACGCAACTTCGTGGCGCGCGCTACAAACTACCCCGACCGGTCACCTCATCAATTGACAGCGCGCTGCACCGCGGCGGAATCACGTTGCGCGGCTACGACAGAGCATTGCGTCTCGCGTGGTCACTCGCCGACCTCGACGGAACCACAACGCCCACCACTGACCACGTTGGTCGCGCCCTCTACCTCAGAAAAGGAATCCTGCAATGACCGAAACCGTGTTCGATCGCGTGCGTGCCAACACCGTCATCCGCGACCTGACCACCAACTCAAATGACAATGTCGCGGCACGCATGGTGTGGTCGAGCATCGTCGAACCCGGCGACCGCATCGCCGGCGAGCTCATCGACGTGTACGGGCCCGCCGACGCGCTCACCTTTGTCGAAACACGCACGGAAAGCGCGACCGACATCGAACGCGCGCGTGCAACACTCGCCGACTGTGGACACACATCGAGCGAAGACGACCTCCACGATGCGCTTGCCCGCTGGTCGGCACGACTCGAAGCCGGAAACATCGTCGGTCAACTCGAGGCCGCCGCGCGTATCGGGGCGCAGGTCGTGACTCCCGGAGATAGCGCGTGGCCGGTCGGCCTGAGCGAGCTCGGCAACCATGCACCGCACGCCCTGTGGCTTCGCGGAAACCCGACCACCCTCGAACGCACAAGCCGCGCCGTTGCCATCGTCGGTGCCCGCGCATCCACGGGGTACGGCGAACACGTCACGATGGAGCTGGTGTCCGGACTCGTGCGAAAAGACTGTGCGATTGTCTCGGGTGCGGCCTACGGAATCGATGGGATGGCGCACCGTGCTGCCCTGGCCGAAGAAGGCGACACGATTGCGGTGCTCGCAGGTGGCATCGATCGCCTCTACCCGAGTGGACACGACGCACTCTTGCAGCGCATCATCGCATCCGGCGCGGTGGTCACCGAGATGCCACCCGGTTTTTCGCCCACAAAATGGCGGTTCTTGCAGCGCAACCGACTCATTGCCGCGATGTGCCGCGCAACCGTCGTTGTCGAAGCGGGATGGCGGTCCGGTTCCCTCAACACCGCCCACCACGCCATACAACTCGGGCGACCCCTCGGCGTTGTCCCGGGGCCAGTCACGTCGGCATCGTCGGCAGGCTGCCACCGATTGCTTCGAGAGGAACCGTGCACCTGTGTGACCACAGCCGACGAGGTGGCCGAACTGGTCGATGGGATCGACTCCTCAAGCGACATTGCCGTATCCGACGTGAGTGCACTCGAGCAACGCGCACTCGATGCATTGTCCGCCCGGCCGCGCACCCTGGACGACCTGGTCGTCGCGAGTGGAATGTCTCGCGCCGATGTTCAATCGGCCCTCGGAACACTCGGAGTGCGTGGTCTGGTTGAGGAGGTGTCCGCGGGATGGCGACACCCACGGGCATCGCGTCCGCCGGGTAACTAGCCGGAGAGCCGTCTTGTTGAGCCGCCGACATCGAGCGCGTCGACTCTTATACTGACGACATGACCCTCCCCACCGCGGTGGAGCTCGCCACCGCTGTGCGCTCCGGAAAACTGACCGCCGTTGACGCAACGTCGGCGGCACTCAACCGAATCGAACGTCACGACACGCACATTGGTGCCTTTCAGCTCGTTCGCGCACAGCGGGCACTCGCCGAGGCAGCGAAAGTTGATTCGCGTGCGGATCGGTCGTCCCTTCCACTCGCGGGCGTGCCCATTGCCATCAAAGACAATATCCCCGTTGCGGGCGAGCCACTGCGTGATGGATCTGCTGCGACCTCCGAAGCTGCCCAACCGTCGGACCACGAAGTGGTTGCCCGACTTCGAGCCGCGGGCGCAATCGTTATCGGACTGACACGCGTGCCGGAGCTCTGCGTATTCGGCACAACGGACTCGCTCTTCGGCATCACTCGAAACCCCTGGAACCTCGAACGCACGCCCGGCGGTTCCTCGGGCGGATCGGCCGCCGCCGTCGCCGCCGGCATCGTTCCTCTCGCCCACGGCAATGACGGCATGGGTTCGATACGTGGCCCGGCTGGAAACTGCGGCATATTCGGGCTCAAGCCGGGGGGCAGCGTCGTTCCCCAAAACATCGGGTTTGATTCCTGGGGCGGGATGAGCCAGAACGGCCCGCTGGCGACAACCGTCGCCGACGCCGCCCTGTTCCTGTCCGTGATGGCAGATCAGCCGGATATTGCCAACCTCGTGGAGCCATCACGCCCTCTCCGCATCGCGATCGCCGCGGGCGAGCCGTCACCGCTCGTGAAGCTGGATCCAGAATGGCGCCGGGGTCTCGACGAAACCGCCGACGCGCTTCGTGCGGCCGGTCACAACGTCACGGAAACCAGGGTGCCTTACGATCCCAACCCGCTCCCGTTGCTTGCGCGCTGGTTTGCCGGGACAGCGGCGGATGCGGCCTCGATGCGGCACTGTTGACCCCGCGCACTCGAACCCACGCCCGTCTCGGCCGGTTTGCCCGCCGCATTGGAGCGTTGCGTGAACGTCCCGTCGAACGATCTCGAGCCACCATCACGCGTTTCTTCGATGACTTCGACGTCCTCCTGACGCCGACTCTTGCGCAGTCGGGTCCGGATGCGATCATGTGGTCCGAGCGCAGCTGGTTTGCGAATCTCGCGTCGAACATCCGGTATGCGCCGTACCAGTCGACCTGGAATCTTCTCGACTGGCCGGCCGCAAACGTTCCTGCGGGCTGGCATCGGGTCGACGGTGTGCCTCTCGGCGTGCAGATCGTTGCTCCACCACAACCGAATGCTGCCGGTGAAAAACTCATTCTCAGCCTTGCTCTGCAGCTCGAACGCATCCGACCGTGGCCGCGGGTTGCTCCCGGTTTCTCAACAGAATCAACCGAGTCCACCGGCCGGCGACGTCGAAAAGCTGCCTCCGACTGATTAGATGAAGACGTGAATGTGGATGCGGCACTCGACGAATTCGTTCGTCACCTGCGTGCCGAGCGAGGGCTCTCACCACATACGGTCACGGCCTATGAGTCGGACCTTCGATCACTCTGTGCGTTTCTTGCAACGCGTGAGGACGTTTCATCCGACGAAGTCTCGCTCGACTCCCTCACATTGGATTCCCTGCGCGACTGGCTGTGGTTCGAGTCGCAGTCAGGTCTCTCCAACAAGAGTCTGGCGCGACGAACGTCCAGCGTTCGCGGATTCACCTCCTGGCTTGCGCGCACGTCTCGCATCAATCACGATCCGGGTTCGAGCTCGCGCGGCCGATGGCGGCGACCCCATCGCCGTGCGCAACCTTGCCATTGTCGAACTTTTTTACGCCTCGGGCATCCGCGTCAGTGAACTTGTTGGACTCGACGTGGACGACCTTAATCTCAGCGACAACACCGTGCGTGTCACGGGCAAGGGATCCAAAGAGCGCGTGGTTCCTTTTGGAGTTCCCGCCGCGAGAGCGTTGACGCGTTACGTGAGTGAGGCTCGTTCGAGGGTGCGGGTCGCTGCGCAGGCGGAGAGCGGCGAGATCGGCTTGTCCACCTCGGCCGTCTTTATCGGCCGACGGGGAGAACGTATCAACGTGCGAACGGTCTATCAACTTGTGGCCTCGTTGCTCGTCGACCTGCCGGGTGAGGGACCCATTGGGCCACACACTCTTCGGCACACCGCGGCCACGCACGTACTCGACGGTGGGGCAGACCTGCGTATCGTTCAAGAGCTCTTGGGTCACTCCAGTCTTGCGACAACACAGGTATACACCCACGTGTCACAAGAGCGACTCACGGAGTCGTACGTGCGAGCGCACCCTCGGGCGTGACGGGCGGTCCATCACCCCACGGTTTCAATACCACGCGGTGAGCTTGCTCGAGCAGCGTGAGAGGCGAGACATATTCTCCCCGGTATCGCGCGCCAAGATGCAGGCACGAGCACAGGTGAGAAGAATCCCACACCATCTCGGGCTCGTCGACTATCGCGACGGCCTGACCGGCCGTCACCAGCTCGCCCGGAGAAATCAGTGACATCACGGGTTCGAGAGTGGACACCACATTATTGTCGTGCTCGATGGTGAGAACACCTCGACCCGCTACGTTGCCAGCAAACAGAACTCGACCTGCGGCCGGTGCCGTGACGACGTCGCCGTTCGCCACCGCGATGTCGATTCCACGATGTCCTCGTCCGTAATGGGATGTCGGCGCCTCAAAATCGCGGATGACAAGATGTGGGGACTCAACCGGCCACGCCCACGTGTAACTCAGCACGCCGGCATTCGCCTGCCCGGGGGTGACGACGGTTGCCAAGGCGACCCCGATCGACAACATGAGAATGCTCGCGCCGAGTTGCCTGACGCTCGCGTGAGACGGAGATGACATGCACACACGGTGCCATGCAGCTGAAGACTATTCGCCGTGTTCCGCCGCGTACTGTGCAAACATCTTTTCTTCCCGGTCCTTGCGGGGGTAGAAGAACCACGTGAGCGCCGCGCCGATCAACATGGCCACAATGCCCGCGAGGTAGGCGGCATCAGAACCGTCCAAGAACGAGTGACGGGCAGCAGCAACGATGGCATCCTGATACTGGGGAAACTGTTTTGCCACGTCGGCCGCGCTGCCGTACGACGCACGCAGCTGATTCCCAATTGTTGAGGTGATTTGCGATTGCACGCTTGCCGGCGCATCAGAGATGTCCGAGGCCACCGACGCCGCGTACGACGCACCCAAAATCGCACCGAGCAGTGATTGCATGATGGCGCCACCAAGGTCGCGTTGCAGGTCGCCAGTTCCCGACGCCATTCCCACCCGAGTAACGGGAACGGATGCTGTGAGCGAATGTGACGCCGGCGTTCCCGCAATGCCGACGCCTGCGCCGATGAACGCGTACGAGGTAACGACCGCCGCCAACGGGGTATCCGTCGTCCAAAAGAGGTACATGCACAGAAACCCGACCGTGCAGAGCGCAAAACCGATCAGGAGCGTCCACCGCGACCCGACCCGAGCGATCAGGCCGCTCGAAAAAGGAGCTGCAACAACCATCGCAATCACGCACGGAAGAATTGCGAGACCCGCCTCGAATGTGTTGTAGCTCATGACGTTTTGGAGGAACTGCTGCCCGATGAACATGGCGCCCATGAGTGAACCGAAGACGATGATTCCCGACACGGCGGCAACCCAAAAGGTTGCTCGGCGTGCATACGTCAGGTCGAAGAGTGGCTCACCCGCGGTTGCTTGCCGCCAGAAGAACGCCACGCCGCTCACGAGCGCCACGGCGAGAGTGACGAGACCCATGAGAGCCTCATCCGGAAGACTCACAAAATTGATGCCGAGCACGAGTGCCCCGACGAAAATGGCGGAGAGTACACCGCCGATGTGGTCGACTTTTTCGCTTGTTTCATTGATATGCGCGGGAACTTCTTTCCACACGAGATAAATCGCCGGCAACGCGAAGGGAATCGCGATGACAAAGGCCCAACCCCACGGCGCAAACATCAGGATTGCGCCGGCCAACAGGGGTGACATGGCCGACATGGCGGCGCCGAGTGCCGACCACAGTGCGATGGCGCGCGTTCGGGACGAGCCCGACCACAAGGCCGTAATGAGCGCGAGCGTCGTCGGATAGGCCATGCCCGCCGCGAATCCGCCGAGCACGCGCGACACCGCGAGCACTTCGATGCTGGGAGCAAGGGCCGACATAATGGCGGCCGGAATGCCCAAGATGAGGCCGAGCAACAACATGTTTTTGCGCCCGTATCGATCGCCGATTGCCCCGAGGTAGAGCACCGTCGCCGCCAGCCCGAGGGAGAACCCCATGGCGACCAGGTTGAGTCCCGTTTGTGTGGCACCCAAATCTTCGCCGATCTGAGGGAGTCCGACGTTGGCAACGGCGAGGTTCATATTCGCCACACCAGCACCGAGAATAAGTGCGGTGAGGATGCGCCCAGACTTCGCCGGGGCGTTGGACGTGGGGGCAGCGGGGCTCGAGTTCGCAGTCATAACGCTCACTACGGTACACTTTGAGCACGGCATGGGAAACGGTGCCGAATTCGCGTGTTCAGCAATTTCCGCGAAACCCCAACGGTCGATCGCCACGAGTGGCGCTCGCGGGGCCACGGACGAACACTAGGGCTTCACTCCGTCGGAGTGAAGCGACACAACCGCAAATTATGCGTGCGCGACGCGTGCGCAAGAGATAGGAGACAGGCCATGGCCGTTGTCACCATTCGCCAGCTGCTTGACAGCGGCGTTCACTTTGGACACCAAACCCGTCGGTGGAATCCGAAGGTAAAGCGCTTCATCCTCGCCGAGCGCTCGGGCATCCACATCATCGACCTCCAGCAGTCGCTGGCATATATCGACAAGGCATACGAATTCGTTCGCGAAACCGTCTCTCACGGCGGAACCATTCTCTTTGTGGGAACGAAAAAGCAGGCTCAAGAAGCCATTCGTAACGAAGCCCTTCGCGTGGGACAGCCTTTCGTCAACGAGCGCTGGTTGGGCGGTCTGCTCACCAACTTCCAAACCGTTGGCAAGCGTCTCGCTCGCATGAAGGAGCTCGAAGAGCTCGACTTCGACGACGCTAGCAAGAGTGGTTTCACCAAGAAAGAACTGCTCATCAAGAAGCGCGAGCTGGACAAGCTCCACAAGAGCCTCGGCGGAATCCGTAACCTCACCAAGACACCGAGTGCGATGTGGGTTGTCGACACCAAGAAAGAGCACCTCGCGATTGATGAAGCGCGCAAGCTCGGCATCCCCGTCATCGGAATCCTCGACTCGAATTGCGACCCCGACGAGATGTCGTTCCCGATTCCGGGAAACGACGATGCCATTCGTTCCGTCGGCTTGTTGACCCGAATTATTGCCGACGCGGTGGCCGAAGGTCTCATCGCTCGACACCAGAAGCCGGCAGAAGGCGAAGAAGCAGAACCCC
>RFQD01000056.1 GCA_009925875.1 Microbacteriaceae bacterium
TGTACGCGGTGGGTTGCGTGGTAATTCCCGCAATGAGGAAGCCCGCGAGCCAGTAGAGAATCTGAGCCCACACGTAGGAAAGCCCCTCGTGAGTGCGCACACGCAACCCCATCGCGAGCCCGGCCCGGGGGTTTGCTCCCACCATTTCGAACCGCCGACCGGCAACGGTCTTCTTACTCACCACGACGACGATGATCAGCACCACAATTGCGACATACATCGAGTTTGGGATTCCGAAGGTGTCGCCACCAGCAAGGTCTTGGAGGAGCATCGTGGAAATCTGCGGAATTCCACCCGACACCATCAAGACGGCCCCGAACAGCAGTGCGTTCGTTCCCAGCGTGGCAATGATGGCGTTGAGTTTGAGAAATCCGATAAGGAAGGCGTTGAGCAGTCCCGCACCGATCGCATAGGCGAGACCGTACACAATTGCCAGCGGGATTCCGTCGTCGTGTCCGTTAGGTACCTGGCTCGAGACCACGATGGCAAGTGAAACGGCTCCGGCAACCGAGAGGTCGATTCCGCCCTGCTGCACCACGAGCATTTGACCGAGACCAATGATGGCGAGAATCGCAGAGAACTGGAGCCAACTCGACACCACGTTGACCGAAACGGAGCTGGGTGCGAGCGTCGCACTGAGAACGAATAGCACGACCAGCGAAATCGCCATCGTGAGCAATCCCTTGGACAAGCGGAAGCGGCTCGCCTTGAGACCACGGTTTCCGGTTTCGGTCTGAGTCATTTCGATTCTCCGTTGATTCGAAAAGTGTTCGAATTGTGTCTGGGTACGAACACGTTGTTTAGTAAGAGCATACAGATGGTTAGTAAAAGTGCACAGGTGTTGAGTAACGATTCGATATCGCCCCGCAAGTGTTCACCTAGGTGGTCAAACTGTGCTCCTCCGCGGTCGACGAAGCGGAGGCAGTCTCACCGATGCCACGTGCATCAACGATGATTTTGCCCGTCGCCTTGCCCGCAGCGAGACGAGCGAAAGCGCCCTCGACAACATCCGATAGGGGAACCGTCGTATCTACGAGCAGGTGGGCCAGTGGACGTTCCAAGAGCAGGTCGAGGGCGTCCGGCATGTCCTCCGCACAGACGTGGGCTACCGTCGTGACGGTATTAACTTCGCGCAACACGATGGACGAAAGCACCAAGGGTTGAGGAGTCTTGTTGAGGCCCACGAGTACGACCGTGCCCCCTTCGACCGCAAGTGCGTAGGCCCTTTCAGCTGCACCCGTGACACCGGCCGTCTCAAACACCACGTCGATTCCCTGCGGATACGCAGCACGAATCGACAGCGGCGTTTCATCCATGCTCAACAAATGCGTCGAGGTCGCACCGAGTTCGCGCGCGAGATCAAGTCGAGCCGGATCGACATCCATGGCAATGACCTCGCCGTCGTGACCCCGCAGAGCCGCGCAGATGAATGCCCCAATCGCCCCGAGTCCGATGAGCGCCACCGACTGACCGGGTTGAACGTGCGCGCGACGCACCGTGTGGATGCCCACGGCGAGAGGTTGCGCGAGAACGGCGTCTTCGTCAGACAGACCGTCAGGAATGGGTACGCAGATGTCGGCCGGAGCGACCACGTATTCCGCGAGGCCTCCATTGACACTCAGCCCGAGTGTGAAGTATTTGCGGCAGAGGTTCGTGCGCCCGGCTGCACACTGATCACACTCACCGCACGAGACTCCCGCGCCACAGGCCACCCGTCGGCCCATCAGGTGGGTCGCGTTTGCTCCCGCCTCGACCACCGTTCCGATGAACTCGTGCCCGAGCACGGTCGGTCCTACGTGACCACTGTTCGGGTGCGGAGTGTGCAGGGGCACCATCATGGGACCCTTGGTGTACTCGGTGACATCGGTGCCACACAACCCATTCAGCGTGACCGCAATTTTGACGTCGTCACTCCCGATTTCGGGAATGGGCACACGCTCAATGCGCATGTCTCCGGGCTCATGGAGCACGGCGGCGATCATGGTGTCGCTCACGGCTAACTCGCGTTCGAGGTGACGTGCACCTTGATCTGAGACTTGTCGTTCATGACCGCGTCATAGGCTGCGGGCGCGTCAGCAAGGTCAAAGGTCGAGGTCACGAGTTTCGACAGGTCGAGTCCCGTGCGGGCAAGGAAGCGAATGGTCTCCGGCCAGACTCCCGGCGAGCCGATGATGCCGCGCACCTGGAGTTCCTTTGACTGAATGAGACCCAGTTTGGCTTCGGCAGAGCGCCCCACGTCGATTCCGATGTTGACCAGACGCGCTTGGAAACCAGCCACTTCGAGCGTCGTCGCCATCGCTTCGGGACGACCGCTGGCCTCAAATACCACCGTCGCTCCACCGTTGGTCGCATCGAGTGCCGCCGCGACAAAGTCCGGCTTCGTGGGGTCGAGAACGAGCTCCGCGCCAAGTTCTAGGGCAACCTTGCCCCGCGACTCCGACGGTTCGGCAATGATCACACGCACACCCTTGGCCGCGGCAGCGGCGACGACACCGAGCCCGATAGGCCCCGCGCCGAAGACGATGGCCGTGTCGGAGGCGTCAAGATTGTCGGCGCGCACGGTCGCGTAGTAGCCACAACTGAACGGTTCGACCAGCGCTCCCGACTTCCACGACACGTTTTCGGGGAGCTTGTGCAACCACCCCTCCTTGGCGATGAAGAACTCAGCCATCGCACCACTGATGCTGAAGCCGAAGTGCTCCACGCCGATGACACATTCGCCAACAACGCGGTCGCCAGCCTTGAGCTTGGTGACTTTCTTGCCCACTTCAATGACTTCTGCCGACCACTCGTGCCCGGGAATGACGGGGTACTCGAAGGGAATGATGTACCTACCCGCAAGCAGGTCGATGTCGGAGTGACAGATGCCGACCGAGCGTGCGGCCAGCAGTACTTCGTCTTCACCGATGCTTGGCGTCGCGATGTCGTTGAGTGACATCACGTCGGGGGACATGAATTGCAGTGCCTTCATTAGAGGAGGACCTTTCCGCCGTCGATCATGATTGTTTGTCCAGTGAGATAGTCAGAGTCGTGGGATGCGAGATAGAGCGCGGTTCCGACAAGTTCTTCGGGCTCCGCCGGGTGACCAATGATGATGTCCGCCGAGAACGAATCGATGGATTCTTTCGGCTTGGAGGTCGCTCCCATCTCCATCAAGTCCTTATCGAGGGTGTCCCAGAGGGGCGTCACGACGACACCTGGTGAGAACGAATTGCAGGTGATTCCGTGCTTCGCGAGTTCGCGGGCCGTGGCCTGCGTGATGGCGTTGACGGCAAACTTGCTCGCGCTATACGGCGTGAAGTCGGGGTAGCCCTGACGACCCGCCACCGACGCGGTGTTCACAATCTTTCCGTGGCCCTGCGGAATCATGAATTTCGCGGCTTCCTGCGTGCACATCAACACGGCCCAACTATTGACCCGCAGAATGGCGTTCCAGTTATCCTCGGTGACGTCGAGGAACGGCATCGGCTTGTTGAAGCCCGCGTTGTTGAAGAGAACGTCGAAACTGCCCGCCCACTCGTGAAAGCGCGTGAACTCGGCGCGGATGGCGTCCCGGTCGGTCACGTCGGCGGACAGCGCAAGCGCCGAGCCCCCTGCCGCGGTGATTTCCGCGACGACGCTTTCCGCGGCCCGGGAGTCGAGATCGAGAACCCCGACCTTGGCACCCTCGCGAGCAAAGCCATTGACGAATGCGCGGCCGATTCCACTGCCTGCGCCGGTGACAACTACTGCGGTGCTGTCCAGTCGACCCATGAGATGCTCCCCTGCTTTGCCATTCCGTCACACCGGGATGCCTCGCACCTCCGCTGCGTGTGAGCTCGGTGCCGAAGAAACTCGCGTCGGCTCCGATGCCGAGTTCACGATAAACGCGAGAGTGAACACATGTCAAGCTGGACTAAACACATGTTTGGCGATTTTCGCGAAGTTTTGTCGGATTTTGTGGGTCAGGGATTCGATTTGGCGGGAATCTCGCGTTTTTGGCGAACACTCTGTACAGTGTGACCTAACGTTTTTGCCCGCCGCAACGGAGTGGCATCGCACAAAGGAGTGAACAATGACCAAGCACGCACTTGTCGTGGGGGTGACCGGCATCACCGGCAACAACATCGCCGAGGAGCTCGTCCGTCACGGCTGGAAGGTGACCGGGCTCTCCCGCAAGCCCGGGCTCACCATCGAGGGTGTTGACAACGTGTACGCCGACGTCATGAAACCGGATGAGCTCAACGAAGCGATTTCGGAACTCGGCGTCACCCACCTGTTCTTCTGCACGTGGTCACGCCAGGCGACGGAAGCTGAGAATTGCGAAGTCAACGGAGCCATGCTGCGCAATACGCTGGCCGCGGTCAATGCAAAGAAACCGATTGAGCATGCCGTGCTCATCACCGGACTTAAGCACTACCTCGGGCCGTTCGAGGACTACGCAAAGAATCCCGCCGAAACACCCTTCCGGGAAACGCAGGGCCGCTTGCCGGGACTCAACTTCTACTACGTGCAAGAAGACGAGCTCTTCGCCTCCGCAGAAAAGCACGGGCACACGTGGTCAGTTCACCGCCCGCACACCATGATCGGCTACGCCTTGGGCAACGTGATGAACATGGGTGTCACGCTCGCCGTTTACGCAAGTATCTGCAAGCACACGGGAGCGCCGTGGGTGTTCCCGGGGTCACCGCAGCAATACAACGGTGTGACGGATGTGACAGACCCGCGCATTTTGGCAAAGCACGCCTATTGGTCGGCCACCGATCCGCAGGCGCGCAATGAGGCCTTCAACACCGTCAATGGCGATGTGTTTCGCTGGCGCCAGCTGTGGACGGCGATTGGTGAGTACTTCGGACTCGAGAACCCCGGTCATCCTGGAGAAATCTCACCCCTCGAACCACGCATGAGTGATGCCGATGCGGTGTGGGCCGAGATTGTCGCGGCACACGGCCTGCAAGACAACAAGGCGAGTGAGTTGGCGTCCTGGTGGCACACGGATGCGGATCTCGGACGTACGTCGGAGACGTTCGCGGACATGAGCAAGAGTCGCGATCTCGGCTTCCTCGAGTTCCAGACGACTATCCGGTCCTTTACCGACCTCTTCGACCGCCTGCGCGCCGAACGCGTTATCCCCTAAACCCGCACCATCACGTTCCTTCGTAGGGAGCCCCGGGGGTGTCTGTAATTTCAGACACCCCCGTTCTTTTTAACCTGACGTGCCGAGACGATGCTCGGTTTGATAAAGACATGGCTCACTCCACACCGTCCGGTCCCCGTCCCGTTCGAGCAGCGCGCGGCAACGCGCGCACCGCAAAATCGTGGCAGACCGAAGCTCCATTGCGCATGCTGATGAACAACCTTGATGCCGAAGTGGCGGAGCATCCCGACAAATTGGTTGTGTACGGAGGCACGGGCAAAGCCGCCCGCACGTGGGACGCCTTTGATGCCATCGTGCGCACGCTCGAAACGCTCGATGACGACGAGACGCTGCTCGTGCAATCGGGTAAACCGGTCGGAGTTTTTCGCACACACGAATGGGCGCCGCGGGTACTGATCGCGAACTCCAACCTCGTCGGTGACTGGGCAAACTGGCCCGAGTTTCGTCGCCTCGAAGCCGAAGGTCTCACGATGTATGGCCAAATGACCGCCGGTTCGTGGATCTACATTGGCACGCAAGGAATTCTGCAAGGCACGTACGAAACATTTGGCGCCGTCGCACGGCAACACTTTGGCGGCTCGCTCGCCGGCACGTTGACGTTGACCGGTGGATGCGGCGGCATGGGCGGTGCGCAACCACTCGCCGTCACCATGAACGACGGAGTGGTGCTCATCGTCGACGTCGACGAGACGCGACTCGCTCGTCGCGTCGAACACGGCTACCTCGATGAGTACACGACCGACCTCGACGATGCGCTCGCGCGAGTGCTCGCAGCCAAGGCCGAAAAACGCGCACTCTCGGTGGGACTGGTCGGGAATGCGGCCGCGGTGTTCACCGAAATATGTGCACGAAACGTGCCGGTCGACATCGTGACAGACCAAACCAGCGCGCACGACCCCCTGTCCTTTCTCCCCGAGGACGTCACAGTCGAGGACTGGCATGCTCGTGCAGAAAGCGACCCCGCGTGGTTCACGCAGCACTCGCGAGCATCCATGGCCAAACAGGTCACGGCGATGGTCGACTTTCAAGACAAAGGCGCGATCGTCTTCGACTACGGAAACTCCATTCGCGCCGAAGCGCAACTCGGCGGATATGAGCGCGCGTTCGAGTTTCCGGGCTTTGTTCCGGCCTACATTCGACCGCTGTTTTGCGAAGGGAACGGTCCCTTCCGATGGGTCGCACTCAGCGGCGACCCCGAAGACATTGCCAAGACCGACCGCGCCATTCTCGAGTTGTTCCCCGAAAACGAGCACCTTCGCCGGTGGATTACCAAGGCCGGAGAGAAAGTGCACTTCGAAGGATTACCGGCACGCATCTGCTGGTTGGGCTACCAAGAGCGACACCTGGCGGGCCTCAAGTTCAACGAGATGGTCGCCTCGGGAGAACTCAGCGCGCCCATCGTCATTGGACGCGACCACCTCGACTCTGGATCCGTCGCCTCCCCCTATCGCGAAACCGAGGCAATGAACGACGGGTCGGATGCGATCGCCGACTGGCCGCTCCTCAACGCGTTGCTCAACACCGCGTCGGGTGCGACGTGGGTGTCGCTCCACCACGGCGGCGGTGTGGGCATCGGTCGCTCCATTCACGCCGGACAGGTGACCGTCGCCGATGGCACCGCCCTCGCGGCCGAGAAACTCGCGCGCGTCCTCACAAACGACCCCGGCTCCGGCGTGATGCGCCACGTCGATGCCGGCTACGACCGCGCGATCGCCGTCGCCGAAGAGCGCGGCCTGCGCGTGCCCATGCGGGAAGGGTAGCCGCCGACATCGTCGCGACCACACCATCATGACCCGCACACTCGTCACCAACATCGGCCAACTCGTCACCAATAACGAGCGGGACCGAGATCCCCTCGGTGTTATCGCCGACGCCGCTCTCGTGATCGACAACGAACGCATCACCTGGGTGGGCTCGGCTGCTGCGGCCGAAGTCAGCGGAGGACACGACATTGATCACGTCGTTGACTGCGGAGGGCGAGCCGTCATCCCCGGCTTTGTTGACGCCCACTCGCACCTCGTATTCGCCGGTGACCGAGCCAACGAATTCGAGGCGCGCATGACGGGCACACCCTATTCCGCGGGTGGCATCCGTTCGACGGTGACCGCGACCCGCTCGGCGAGCGAAGACGAATTAATCACCCTGCTGGAACATCGCGTCAACGAAATGCTCCGCCAGGGAACCACGACCTTCGAAACAAAAAGCGGGTACCACCTGAACGTCGAGGGCGAGCCACTCGCCTGCAAAATTGCGCGCCGAGTGACCGACGAAGTCACCTACCTCGGAGCACACGTCATCCCCGCCGAATACGGGGGACGCGGGCACGAAGAAACACCCGTCGTGGGCACGCGTGAGGATTACGTCGAACTTGTGTGCGGAGCGATGCTCGAGGCCTCGGCCCCCCATGCGCGGTGGATTGACGTGTTCTGCGATGACGGAGCGTTTACCGTTGCCGAGGCTCGACGGGTACTCGAGGCGGGGATGCGCGCGGGACTTGCTCCCCGACTGCACGCCGCGCAGCTCGCCCCCGACTCCGCGGCCATTGCGCTCGGCGTCGAACTCGATTGCGCATCCATCGATCACTGCACGTACCTGACCGACGACGACGTCGCCCTCCTCGCGTCGAGCTCCACCGTGGTGACGCTGCTGCCCGGTGTCGAGTATTCGACGCGATCACCCTTTCCGGATGCGCGACGCCTCCTCGACGCCGGGGTCACCGTCGCCATCTCCACCGACTGCAACCCCGGCTCGAGTTACACCTCGTCCATGGCGTTGTGTATCAGTCTCGCCGTGCGCGACATGGGCATGACGACGGCAGAAGCCCTGTGGTCGGCCACAGCCGGTGGCGCGCGCGCCCTTCGTCGCACCGACGTGGGGAGACTCGTGGTCGGTGCTCGGGCCGACTTTGTTGAGTTGGATGCCCCGAACTATGTGCACCTCGCCTACCGCCCGGGCGTACCGCTTACTCGGCGGGTGTGGAAGCACGGCGTCGCCGTTGCGCAAACCACAGGATGAGCACGACGACCGCCGGCCACACGCCCTCGATGTCAGCC
>RFQD01000057.1 GCA_009925875.1 Microbacteriaceae bacterium
ACCGTGACGGCCTGACCGAGCACGCTGTCGCCTAAGAATTCGAGTCGCTCGTAATGAGCAATGCCCCCATGCTCGTACGCGTACGAACGATGCGTGAGGGCGAGCTCAAGAAGGTCATCGCGGATGACGACTCCGAGAGTGGCGATGAGGTCATCGCTCACGTTAGACGTCGGCGACCTTGCGGCCCTTGTATTCCATGAACAACGCGGTGCCGGCCGAGTCTTCAACGACCTTGGCGCGGTGCGGGAGGCTGTAGGTGACCTTGCCGCTGGCGTCGACCGACTTCACCAGCGGTGGCACGTCGGCCTTCCACTGTGCACGACGCATACGCGTCGACGCGCGCGACATTTTGCGCTTGGGAACAGCCATGATCTTCTCTTCTCTGTCTAAATCTGTGAGCCTAGACGGGCTCATCCGTTGTGTCGGAAGCGGTGAACTCGCTCAGCGCGGCCCAGCGAGGGTCGAGCGAAACGTCATCGTCGCCCGATGAGTCCGTGCGCTTCGTGCCGGTCTCTGGGTTGAGACCACGACAGTCAGGCTGACACACCGGTTGGAACGGCAGTGCGAGCACCACCGCATCCCTGATGAGAGGTTCTAGATCCACGTGGTCATCGAGAACCTCATAATCAAATGCTTCGTCAAGAGAATACGCGAAAAGTTCTTGGATTTCGACTTCGAGCGGGAGCGTGAACGGCTCGAGGCACCGTCCACATTCCGCTTCAGCGGTCGTCGTCACGTCGGCCGTGGCCAGAATTCCCTCGTGGATTGACTCCAAACGTCCCTCGACTTCGATGATCCCGCCCTCGGGAATCCAGGCAAGACCCTCACCCCACCGCTCGGGCAACTCGATCTCGCGTTCGAGCGGTCGCTCCTCACCGGGACGATGAATCAGGTCGTGAACCGGAACCGTGAACGCGGTCTTTTGGAATTTCGCCACGCGATAAGTTTAGGCACGCAAACCTACTCTTCGATTTCTGCCTTGCGTGCCCGCAGGTGTTCCCGAAACGTGATGTCCTCTCCGGTGCGAACGGCGTCGAAATAGGTTCCAAAGTCCACCTGTTCGCGAAGCGACGTCCCCGCGGCCATCAGGTTTGCCTGGCGCACTTCGGTCTGCATGATTTCCCGCGCCGTGCTCGACACGCTCGGCCAATCATCAGCCGTCACAAACATCACACCGTCGGTATCGGCAACGACGATGTCGCCGCGCGTCACCTCGAACGTGCCAAACGGAATCGTGTCCGCGAGTTCGGGCTTTCCTTCCGCCTTGGTGGGCCCGGCCGGGCTCGCGCCCATACTCCAGATGGGCAGACCCAGTTCGTGTAGCTGCGCGGTGTCGCGATGTAATCCCCACAGAACGATTCCCGCGAGCCCGGCCTGGCGCGCTTCGAGCACGACGAGATCGCCGATACACGCCTGGTCGAGGCGTCCGCCGTTGTCGATGACAAGAACATCACCTGGTTGGGCCGCGTCAATGGCAGCGAGAAAGACATCCACACTTCCGCGGTGGGTGACGGTGACGGCCGGGCCGGTGATGTGTGCATCCGCAATCAATGGTGTCGTGATGGCGCTGGGGCTGACTCGAATGAGTGCGTCCACGCGCAGGCTCGCGTCAAAGACAGCCGCGGTCGACGGGGTCGGCGCAGAAGCCGGCGTTGCCATTGGCTAGCTCGTACCCTGCAGGTATTCCGCCACGACGTGCGGCACATACGGACGCACGTCTCCTCCGAGTGCTGCCACCTGCCGCACGAGCGAACTCGACACGTGCGCCTGACCGGGGTCGGGCAACATGAACAACGTTTCGATGCCCGTCAGGTTGCGGTTCACCACGGCCATCGGGGTTTCGTAGGTGACATCGTTGGGCGTGCGCAGACCCTTCACCAACACGGATGCGCCCACCTCCGTGCAGTAATCAACGAGCAACCCAATGCTCCACTGCGTCACGACAATGTTTCCGGAGATACCGGCTTCGGCCAGCGCCCGCTCGATCAGCGTCACACGCTCGGCAATGGGCAACAACGCCGTCTTGCCCGGGTTGTGCACGACCACGACGTGCACCTCATCAAACATCTTCACCGCTCGCGCAATGACATCAAGATGACCGAGAGTGATGGGGTCAAACGAGCCAGGAACAACGGCAGTGGTGCGCATGACTTCAGCCTACGGAAGTTACCCCTTATTGAGGTACTCCCTTTCGCTCGCAGACAAGCGCCGCCGCAACGCAAACTTGAGGGCTTCGTGCTCGGCGAGTGCGGGGTCGGCGGTGAGAATCGTTTCGGCGGCGGCCCGTGCGTGGGCGATCACGTCGCCGTCTCGCGCGGCGCGCAACAAACGAAGGGAACTGCGACCGCCCGACTGCGAGCTACCGAGCACATCGCCCTCGGCACGCAACTCGAGATCAACGCGCGAAAGCTCAAACCCGTCCGTTGTCGCCGCCACCGCATCGACCCGTTGTCGAGCGAGCGAGCCCTCGACCGCGTGCGTGACAAACAACGCGAGACCCGGCACCGAACCACGGCCCACACGCCCGCGCAACTGGTGCAGTTGCGAGACGCCGAAGCGGTCGGCATCCATCACCACCATCGTCGACGCATTGGGCACGTCGACTCCCACCTCGATCACCGTCGTCGCGACGACGATGTCAATCTCGCCCGCGGCAAACGCGCGCATGACGCGGTCCTTCTCATCTGCCGACATGCGCCCGTGCAACGACTCAATCCTCTTGCCGCCGAGCACCGGATGTGCACGCAGCAGCGCCGTCACCGCCGCAACCGACGCGCGCTCGGGTGGCGCCATCTCGGTGACGTCCGCATCGGCGTGCACCGGCTCATCCAAGTCGAGCTCCAGCATCGCCGAATCCTCTTCTACCTCGGATGCGTCAATCGCCGGACACACGACAAACGCCTGTCGGCCCTGTGCGATCTCTTCACCCACGCGCTCCCACACCCGGTTGATCCACGTGGGATGCTCGTCGAGCGCGACCGCATGACTCGTGATGCCCGGGCGCCCGGCGGGCACATGTGTGATTGTCGACACGTCAAGATCACCAAACACGGTCATCGCGACCGTTCGCGGAATCGGCGTGGCGGTCAGCACGAGTGAGTGCGGAGTCTTGGCGGCCTTCACCTGCAGCGCCGCCCGCTGCTCGACGCCGAAGCGGTGCTGCTCATCAACGACGATGAGGCCGAGGTCGAAAAACTCGGTCTTGTCACTCAACAGCGCGTGAGTTCCCACAACAATGCGTGCCTGACCCGAGACCACGCGAAGAAGCGCAGCTCGCTTTGCCGCCACGGGCAACTGCCCGGTCAGCAGCGTCGGCATGAGCTGCGCCGTCAGGTCTGGTCCGAGCGACGAGGCAATCGAACGCAGATGCTGACTCGCCAACACCTCGGTGGGCGCAAGTAACACGGCCTGCCCGCCGTTATCGACCACCTGCAACATGGCTCGCAGCGCCACGAGTGTCTTACCCGAACCCACCTCACCCTGCACGAGGCGGTTCATCGGCACGCTCGAAGCCAGGTCATGCTCGATGTCGGCGCCCACCGCGAGCTGATCCGGCGTGAGAGTGAACGGCAGGTGTGCATCGAGTTGATCGACAAAACCTCCGGCGACGCGCGGTCGCGCTTGCGCAACTCGCTCGCGCAACGCCGCGCGCTGCTGCAACAATGCCGCCTGCAAAATGAAGGCTTCCGTGAAGCGCAACGACTCGTGCGCTGCCTTCCAGTCGGCGTCCACCTGCGGTTCGTGCACTTTCACCAACGACTCCGCCAACGGCATGAGCCCCCGCTCGGTCCGCACCGCGGCCGGCACCGGATCAGAAACCTCGGCAGCGAACGGCAACACGAGCTGCATCGTGCGCGCAATCTGCCATGAAGCAACAGTCGAGGTAGCCGGGTAGAGCGGAATCGGCGTCAACGCCCACTTGGCCGCATCCGCATCCGACTGCTCCCCCGCATCGACGCCCGTGTCAAACAATTCATAATCCGGATGCGCGAGCTGCAAACTCCCCCGATACACACCCACCTTGCCCGCAAAAATTCCGCGCACCCCCGGCCGCAAGTTTTTCTCGCGCCACGCCTGGTTGAAAAACGTGAGGGTCATCGCGCGGGGCGAGCGCCCATCCGTAATGCGCACCTCCAGAATCGACCCCTTGCGTTGACGCATCGGTCGGGTGCGCACGTCGAGCACTTCCGCCACGATGGTGACGTTCTCGTCGAGCGGAACATCGGCGATGGCCGTCAGTTCACCGCGCTGCGCATAGCGTCGCGGGTAGTGCGCGAGCAGATCGCCGACCGTGACAAGCCCGAACGCTTTTTCTAAACTCGCAGCCGTTTTGCCACCCACAACACCGCTGAGCTTGGCGTCGAGTGGGTCGGTCATGGGTCGAGTCTATTTTTTTCATACCCACTTCGTCTGCTCACACGAACAATCGATAGGTCTTGGTTTGGCTTCCCTCGGTGCGTTGTTCGTCGGTATCGGAACATTCAGTCTCTATCGCCGACGCACACCCCGGAGTTAGCGAAGGCGAGTGGTGGCAGCGAAGAACGACTTCGCTGCCACCACTGTTGTTTAAGCCCTTGGAAACACAGCAAACTCCGTGAGAAAATGTTGACAGCATGACCCGGTCAGCTTTTGGACAAATCCCTCAACGACTCCGTGGAGTGGCATTCGTTCACCCGTGGGTTGTTCCGTGGTTCGCAATCGCGGCATGCGTCATTGGTATTCCGGGAACCCTTGGCCGCCCTCCTGGCACGTGGGTCGCAATCCTCACTGGCGTTGTTGTCTGCGTCGGCGGGTCGACAGCAATCTGGTTCGCGGTGCGCAAAAAGGCGAGTGGCAACGGAGTGTTAGGGGGCACTCTCGGTGCCCAAATCATCGTCATCACCGCGGCGAGCATCGTTGCCCATTATCTGAATCCCGTCGAGTCGTTTGCGAGCGAATCCTCAGACACATTGATTGTGGTGAAACCAGAGGTGTCGACGTTCCTCATCATTTCGCTCGCCGTCGTCTGGATCTTGACATGGGTGCTCGTTGCCTTATTGGTGTCGTTTCATCGTGACTATCGGTCGTCCCGACGGCGACTTCGCGCTGCGCTTGGCCGCATGACCGTGGCGTCGGAACGATTCACGCACGATGTTCTCGAACCCATACACAAACTCGAGCTTGACGTTGCCGCACAATTGCGCGAATCGGCGACCCGTTTACAGCGAATCATTTCGCGCAACGACCCGGCACGCACCGATCACGTTCGAGGCGAACTTACAAACGCTCGTGATGGAATCGTCAGCCCGGCTTTGAAACAGCTCTCCACTATTTCTCTCGACGAGGATGCGCCCGCCTCGCCCGTGCGAACGCCTCGCGCTGCCCTCAAACGTGTTTCAGCACGTTGGAATGGACGATACTTCTCCGGCGCTATCGGAGCACTGGTTATTGGGATAGTTGCCATAGCGAGCAGTACGAGTATCAACGTGACCAGCCCAGGGTTTTACGTGCAAATACCGCTAATCATGATCGCCTTTTTCGTCAGCGTGCCTGCTGCTTTGCTGTTGTTTTTCGCGGCAGCTCTCACTCCGTTTTTAGGACCGGGGAGCAATGCCCCCGAAAACTATGTCTTCTTCGTCGTCATCATTGTTCTCGCGCTGCTCAGTTTCCTACAACGCGCAAACGAGGTAAGACAACTTCGCCATCTTGAGAGTCTGAGTGTTACCAACAGTTCAATCTCTCTCGAATTTGTGCGGTTTCGACAAGAAGCAAACACGCTCAAGAAACGCTTGAGCTCGGTGCTCCACGGCAAAGTGCAATCCGCCCTCGTTGTCGCTGAGAACCACCTCACATCACGGGCACAGGCGAGCGACGACGACGTTGAGCGACTCTCGTCGACTCTGCGGGAAGCATCTGACGACCTGTCGGCAACCTCGTCTCGTGCGGAAGTGAACTTCTCCAGCTCCATTGCTGAGGTCGTCAATCTGTGGGACGGAGCAATGAAAGTGGAGGTTTCCGTCGCACCGGAGGCCGAGGAAATACTCGTCGGCGACTCTCACGCTGCGGCAACCGCCATCGAAGTGATTTCCGAGGGAACGTTGAACGCTGCCAAACACGCATCGACGTCACGCGTGTCCGCCGCCATCACCGCGGCCGGCAGCCGGCTTCGTGTGGCGGTGACGAATGTCCCGGAAAATTCCAAGGCAGTCAAGACCGCGGAGATGTCAACCCAGTTGGGGCTTTCTTATCTGCGCCAGCTGACCTCTGAATTGCGTATCGAATACACAGAGACTTCGACGACGTTGTATGCGGAGATTCCCGCCCGAATCGAACTAGGAGAAAGCGCGAGCGGCTAGAACTCGCCGGTTTCCCGATTTCTCGTCGATGCCGACGCGACCCAATGTTCTACTTACCAAAAGTTCCGCCGCGCGCAACGTCGTGCCACGCTCATCAGCGATTTGCTGATTGGATAACCCCTCCGCAATGAGTCGTAAGACGTCAACCTGATCTTGAGTCAATGTCAATAGTGGATTAGCTCCGGTGCGATCGTGTCGCGTGACGACACCCGGTGTTCCTCTCATGGCATCATCGACCACGCTAATCAAAGCATCGACATCGGACAGTCTTTTTTTGTTGAGGAAGTGGGCGTCATCGGGGATGCTCGGGCCGTCAACCGTCCGGGGATCTTCTTTGATGGTCAAAAAAATTAGCGGCAACGTGGCAACGTCACGTCGGAGTCGTGTCGCCAACATGACGCCATTTGGGCCCGCTCCAAGATCAATATCGACGATGGCGCCGTCGGGATCATTGAGACGAAATAGTTTGACCGCATCGGTTGCCGTTCCCGCCGGAATGGTCACGAAACTCGCATCGTCAAGAGCGCGGCACACGAGCTCACGCATGAACGGCTCGTCCTCGACGACGAGAATCTTTCGCGGACTCGTTGTCGGGTTCATGCGACCCATGTTAGGTCTCTCACGCTGCCAAAAGCTCCGGCAATATTCGGTCTAACCGAAGTCCGGTCTCCCAAGTCGATTGCCACCCTAGGCTGGAGCCGTGACGCGCATCATCGCCGGGTTTGCCGGCAGTCGAGAACTCGCGGTGCCCAAGTCGGGAACCAGACCGACGAGTGACCGGGTGCGCGAAGCGATCTTCTCCGCTCTCGACGCACGCGACGCCATCATGGATGCCCGTGCACTCGACCTCTACGCCGGCTCGGGTGCGCTCGGCCTCGAGGCGCTCTCACGCGGGGCCCGCTCGGTGGTACTCGTGGAGAAGCACCCGAAGGCGGCGGAGATTGCCCGCAAGAACGCCGATCTCGTCTGCTCTGTTGGCAAGCTCGCGCCGGCGAGCGCACAGGAAAACACCGCCGGATGATGGTCGCGGCCGGTGTTTTCGTTGATCTTCGGCGTCCGGCCGAACTCGGTCGCGAGCACCACGACAGTGGACGAAAGCAGGCCGCGCTCCTCGAGGTCTGCAAGCAGCGCCGCCATGCCCTGGTCGAGCTGCCCGGCCGCATCCGGCAGTTCCTCGAAGATCTCGCGGTGCATGTCCCACTTGCCCAGTTCCACCTCGACGCAGCGCACCCCGGCCTCGACGAGCCTGCGGGCGAGCAGGCAGCCCTGGCCGAACGTCGTGCTGCCATACCGCTCCCTGGTCTTCTCCGACTCCTTGGAGATGTCGAACGCCTCGAGATCGACGCTGCCGAGCAGCCGGACGGCATCCTCGTACATCCGGTTGTACGCCTCCACCTGCCCACCGGCGTGGAGCCGCTGGAAGTCGCGATCGATCCGCTCGGCGAGGGCCAGCCGGCGCCGGAAG
>RFQD01000058.1 GCA_009925875.1 Microbacteriaceae bacterium
ATTGTGTGAGGATGAGCGCAAGGTTTCCCTGCGGAAGAGACACCATCTCATCCCGACGTCGGCGATACAGCTCGTAAGCTTCGCGCGGTGATGTGGTACTTACACTCTCGGTCACACCTACATCGTAGGTCGCAGTCGTTCGCCGAGAGTCGACGACGCGCGTCACCATTTTGGATGATTCTTGGACGTCAGACTCGGTGAACGTGGGCAAAACGTGCTTTGCTTAAGGCATGCTGGGGCGAATCTCGAGAGAGCGCATTATCGTTGCGCTCGCGCTCTGTGTCATTGTGCCGTCCAGTATTTTTTCCCTGTTCGTGTCGGTACCTGCAACGGCGAACGACGTCGCCGAAACGGACTACATCATTCAGGTGCCGCAAAGCGAAGAGTCGGAATTGATGTCGACGTTGACCGACTTGGGAGTGACACCGGATTACGTCTACGGTGAGGCTCTCGATGGAGTTGCGGTGTCCTTGACACCGACCGAGTTATCAGCGGTGAGTTCGAGCGTTTCCGGTGAGAGCATTTCGCCCGATCAGCCCGTCACTTTGACCGGTCTGCAGGTGCCAGCGCCATGGAATCTCGCCATGATTGACGCGGCGAAGAGACCGGCGGATTCGGCATTTGTTTATCCCGACTCGAGTGGTTCTGGCGTGAATGTCTACGTTATCGATACCGGAATCGTGCCGAACAACCCACAACTCGACGGGAGAGTTTTGCCGGGCGTCAGCTTTGTCGACGGCGATTCGTCAACCTCAGACTGCTACGGACACGGCACGCATGTCGCGGGCACCATCGCATCAACCTCGTACGGTGTCGCAAAACTTGCCAACGTGGTTCCCGTCCGCGTTTTCAACTGCGTCGGGGGAGGTGCAACCGAGACCAAGGTCATCAAGGCAATCGACTGGGCCATCGCCAATCAACCGGCAGGGACTCCGGCGGTGATTAACATGAGCCTCGGACTTGAATGTTCCTGGTATTGCTCCAATTTGCCTCTGCTCACTGCCGTCTCGCGCGCGGTCGCAGCAAACTTTGTCGTGGTGGTGTCGGCGGGCAACAGTGGTCTCGATGCCTGCACCTTCGCTCCCGCGGCGGCACCGGCTGCCCTGACCGTCGGCGCGGTGAACAAGTCAGATCTCGAGGCGACATGGTCAAACTTCGGACCCTGTGTTGACTTATATGCCCCGGGTGTCGATGTGGTTTCACTGAACTATCGATATGCATCCGCGACCGCCGCAATGAGCGGCACCTCAATGGCGGCCCCCCACGTTGCCGGAGCGGCCGCCCTCTACATTGCCGCGAATCCGGGGATGTCCGCCGCCGAGGTGACACAAGCACTCAAGGACTCGGCGAAGGCAGCCCCCATTGTAAGTGCCTCTGGACATTCGGGTGGTCCAAACGCGCAACTCAGCCTCTCTCCCCTTTTATCGAGTACGAGCGTGAACGTCGCTCCGGCGGCACCCACGGCAGTGCGCGCAACAGTCTCCGGGATGAGCGACGTCGACCTCACGTGGCAGGCAGCGTCGTCCTACGCACCCGTTCGTGATTACCTCGTCAGCTACCGACGCGCCGGAGACGTGACCTGGACGCAGGCGTCCTTGCCGATGTCACCCAGCACCCAACGCCGAGTTTCCGGTCTCGAAAGGGCGACAACTTACGAATTCCGTGTGCAAGCCCAAACCGACATCGCGGGGCCTTTTTCAGCGAGCGTCTCGGGAACGACGCTCACGGGCATCCCCGACAAACCCACACAGGTCACGACCAACACCATTCAGGCGACGAGCATGGCCCTGAAGTGGACGAGCCCGTCGTCGAACGGCTCCTCGATTAGCGACTACGAGTTGCAGTACCGACGTGGAGGAACGTCGACGTGGGACACCCTCTCCCACTCCCCGACGTCGGCGCCCACCATCACTGTCCCGGGTCTGAAACCGGCTCAGTCCTATGAATTCCGAGTGCGCGCTGCCTCACCGATCGGTTTGGGGGGGTGGTCGAACACTGTGACCGGCACGACACTGTCGGGACTCCCCGGTGCCCCCGAGGGTCTGAAGACTTCCACGATTGCAGCGACCTCGGCGACTGTTGTGTGGGCAGCACCCGCACTCAATGGAGCGCCCATCCGCGACTACATCGTTGAATACAAGCGCAACCGTGACTCAATCTGGACGACGTGGGATGACGGCCTCACCACCATCCCATCGGCGACAATCACCGGGCTCACTCCCGGCACGACAATCAACGTTCGGGTGTCAGCGCAGACTGAATTCGGAACGGGACTGTCCTCCCCTGTCGCATCGGTGACGACGAAAACGGGAGTCCCCCTCAAGATTTCGTCGATCTCGGCAACTCCGGCTCGCGCATCCTTGTCTCTGAGCTGGAGTCCCGCCATCGCAATGGGTGCGCCCGTGCGGGATTACCTCATTGACTATCGAGCATCGACCATCAGCTCGTGGACACGATTGCGAGATGAGGTATCTCCCATCCCGCACACGTACGTGAACGGGCTACGACCCAACACAACCTATTTTGTTCGAGTGATTGCTGTTTCGGCCTTCGGCGAGAGCACCGCGATGATTCAGAGCATACGAACGTTGCCCTAAATCGCGACGAACACGGTGGACGCTGAACGGCAGCCGCTCGAACCACACACGCCCGCTGACATAGACGTAGGGCGTGCGGGACTTGAACCCGCGACCGACGGATTATGAGTCCGCTGCTCTAACCAGCTGAGCTAACGCCCCTGACCTGATAACGATATCAGCCGGTGCTAACCGGTTGATGCCGCCCGCCCAACGCGGGTTGCCTATCTGGCGACCGGTCGAGCTTTACGGCAGTGCCGTCGTGTTCGCAATCCCGTCGGCGCCGATATTGACGACAAGAATCTTCACGGCAACTCCAGAACGATTCTCGCCGTTGTGCGGCGTTCCAATGGCCTCGAGTACCGCTTCACCCGCGCCGTAGGACTTCACGATGGGACCGCCGTCGCTGTCGTACGTCACGGTCAATGTGCCTTCGAGGATGTAGGCATAGAGCGGAGTCGAGTGGAAATGCCACCCCGTCTGCGCTCCGGGAGGGAGCGTCACAATCGCCGAACTAATTTGCGCGGGAACTTCGAGCGGGTAGGTCACCTGTTGGCCCAGGACGGTCGTTTCCACGGCCGACAGCAGAACTGCGGCACTGGCCGTTGACCCCGGTCGCGGCGTTGGGTCGCTCGACGGTGGCATCGACGAGGGCGCGTTTCCATCGGTGGGTGCGCTCTCATTGGTGTGACCAGCGCATCCCGTCAACATCATCGCCGTGAGGGCCACCGTCAACAGGGCGCCAACCCAGTGACGAGAGAGTGTGCTCATGGTTCCCAAGATATCCGCCTAGTCGTCCGTGAGTTCCGGATCGGGATCAACCACATGCTCACCGCGATAGAGCGCCTCAAAAGTGTCGAGAGTGCGCGTGATGTCATGCCCGCGAATGAATTTGAGCGAGGCGCGCTTCATTTCGTCGAGACGCTGAGGATCCATCGTCAAGACTCGCGTTAGCTTCTCCACGAGGTCGTCGACGTTGTTGGGCTCGAACAGAAAACCGTTCTCTCCATCATGAACGAGGTGCGGCAACGCCATGGCGTTGGCTCCGACCACGGGGAGCGCCGTCGCCATCGCCTCCATCGTCGCAATGGATTGCAGTTCAGCAATGGATGGCATCGCAAATAGTTTTGCCTCAGTGAGTGCTTTTTTCAGGTCTTCCTCACTCGCATAACCCGTGAAATGAACTCGATCTGACATGCCTAATTGCGCAGCAAGTGCTCGATGCGCGACAAGCAAGTCTCCGCCGCCGACAATCTCGAGGTGGGCGTCGAGAGCGGGATCAAGTTGCGATACCGCGCGAATCAATACATCGAGCTTCTTTTCTCCAGTGACGCGACCAACAAAAACGATGCGATTTCCCAATTCGGAGCCGAAATTAGGTGTGTAGTGATGGGCATCGATTCCACAGGAAATCGCGTGAACGTCGGTTAAGTGGGTGTTTTCTTCGAGGAAATCCGCGGCGCGTCTGGTCGGCGTCGTGACCGATTCCGCGCGGCCAAAAATTCGAGCCGCTGCATTCCACAGTCGACGCGTCAACCAGCTCTCGAGACCGCGCGGGAGCGGGATGAAATCAACCAGGTTTTCCGGCATGAAATGGTTTGTGCCGACCAAGCGAATTCCCCGCTTCTGCGCCTCAGCAGAGAGGCCGTTGCCCACCATAATGTGCGACTGAAAGTGAACAACGTCAGGCTTGACGCGGTCCAGAATCTTCGCACTTTCCGGTCGAATCTCCCACGGCAAGGCAAAGCGCATCCAGTCATGAAAAATCCACCGCCAGCTTCGAAGCCGATGAACGGTCATGGGCTGGCCCTCATGTACTTCGGTCCGCGTCATTGGCTTGCCCGTCGGGCTCGGCGCCACAACATGTACTTCGTGACCGCGTTCAACTAAACCAGAGGCCAGGCGCTCGGCAAATTTCGCGGCGCCATTGACGTCAGGACCGAACGTGTCACAACCAATTACAACGCACAGCTTCGAGGAAGTGCTCGGGCGACGTGGCTTAACAGTGCGTGGAGGGACCAACAGAATTCCTTGCCTTACCTTGATTCACAGAATTCAAGGGGCGGGAACGATGTCCCGCGCAGAGCGAACACTTGATTGTACCGGGAAGTCTTCTACGTCGCCGTGCGTGAAGGGTCTGGCTGCGCGGTCGCATCGTCGATATCGTGATGTGTTTGCGGATGGTGTCGCGCGAGTAGAAAAACCCCCACAATGGCGAGGATTCCCGCGCCCAAGAACGCCAGAATCTCCACCGCGCCGGCCTGAGCAGCCTCCTGGAGAATGACGATTCCAATCGTGACCGCAACGATGGGGTCGATCACCGTCAGCCCGGCGATGACGAGATCCGGCGGACCCGATGAGTAGGCATTTTGCACAAATAAGGCGCCGAGACCAGTTCCCAGAAGCAAAAAAACCAAACACACCCACGACTGCGGAGTCATCGTTTGCGTCACGATTCCTTGGACGACCACCTTGGCCAGCGTGGCAACAAATCCGTAGAGCGTTCCCGCTCCGAGAATGTACCAAATTGCTCGAGTGTGACCGCGGCCAAAAAGGTAAATTGAGCCGAAAACGGCGAGAACGACGGCCATGATGCCGACGATGAGCCACAGCTCAAAATCGTGCAGAGGACGGTCTCGTGCCGTGAATGCGGCAATCGTCACGAACAGTCCGATACCCATGACGCACAGCGCAATAGCCAAAATCGACATCCGGTTCAATCGCACACGACTCACGCGCGAATTGACGATAGCCGTGATGACGAGCGCAACCGCGCCAATGGGTTGAACCACGATGAGTGGAGAATACGCGAGACTCACCAATTGGAAAACGATGGCCAGGCCAATCATCCCGGTTCCGATCATCCACGACGGTCTCGCCAACAGCGCGGCAATTTGAGAGAACTTCAACTTGGGCTTGCGTCCCGTTTGAGGCTCATCTGGTCGAGTGAGCGGAAGAGTGTCCGATTCGACGCGACCCACGCCAGCGTGCTGAAATTGAGCTCCCAGAGACAAGAAGACCGCGCCGACGAGGGCGAAGGGGATTCCCACGAGAGATTTTGCGTCGAAGGGAATGTAGTTCGCCAAGTCGCTCAACGACGTGATGTCGCCCACCTGGACTGCGAAAGGCATGCCAACAGGTTACTCCGGGGCCGGGAAGATACTCTGGACATATGCCCGTGCGCCCCATCGTCATTTACGGTGAAGACATTCTGCACAGGGTGGCACATGCGGTCACCTCATTTGATTCGTCGCTCATCGACCTTGTCAATGACATGTTCGAGACGATGGATGCCGCCCCGGGCGTTGGTCTCGCTGCGCCGCAAATCGGTGTTCCCCTGCGCGTCTTCGTCTATGACTATCCCACCGACGACGGTACGCCACGTCGTGGAGTCGCCATCAATCCGCAACTCTTCGTCTCGCCGACCGAAGTCCGGGATCCGGATGCCGCCGACGAAGAGGGCTGTCTCTCGTTCCCTGGCGAGAGATATCCCCTGATACGCGCCGAGTCAGGCATTTTGCGTGCGCTGAATATCGACGGCACACCGTTCGAAATGGAGTGTGACGGATGGTTCGCCCGCATCATGCAGCACGAATTTGATCACCTCAACGGGATCATTTACGTCGATCGACTCGCATCACCATTTGACCGAGCAGCAGCCAAAGTTATGAAACGACAAGGTTGGGGAATACCGGGAGCGAGCTGGATGCCGGGAGTGGATAATCTCGACGCGTAAGCGGATCACCGCCCCTACCCGGCCCATCCGAGCAACCTCAACACCGCAGCCAAAATTCCGGCGACCACCACGGCGACAATGAACGGTGCACGCAGCGCGAATAAGCCAGCGGCAACGAGCACGGCCGGTATGCGCGCATCCAACTCAATGGATTGACCCACACTCAATGACTGCACGGCAACAAGCGCGGAAAGCATGGCCACGGTCAACAAATTTGCGACACGCGTAGCGGTCGGATGTTCGAGAATGCGCTGAGGAACGAGATAGCCGATGTACTTCGTCGCAAACGACAGTGCCGAGGCGACGAGAACGACAACCCACACGGTCATGAGTCGGCCTCCTCGGTCGACAGTCCGGGTACCTCGCCGGGGTCGCTTCTGTCGTCGGGTTGTGGATGCTCGACGCCCGCCTCTCGACGTCGGAACGCGTTCGTGAGCCCGATCACCAGCGCGACGGCCGCAGCCGCAAGAACAGGAACGCCCGGTGGTGCGAAAGGGATCAATATCGTTGCGAGCACGGCGGACGCGGCCGCAACAACACCGGCCTGCAATTGTTTGAGCCGCGGCCACAGCAACCCGAGAAACGCGGCAGCAGCAACCGCGTCAAGCCCGAGTCCATCCACATCACCGAGAACATTGCCCACAAGGGCTCCCGCCAGCGTGGTGAGATTCCAGCCAACGAATACCGCAATCCCGGTCGTCCAGAAACCGACGCGCTGCGAGCGAACCTCCGCCTGGTTGAGTGCGACAGCGGTTGACTCGTCAATCGTCAGTTGGGCGGCCAGTGGTTTGAGCCACGAAGCTGTAGCCACGATCGGGGCCATCCGGATCGAATAGATTCCGTTGCGGAGTCCGAGGAACGCACTCGACGCAATTGCTGTCCATCCGGCCGCCACACCGCCGGAAGCGAGCACGCCAACCACCGCGAACTGAGAACCGCCGGAAAAGAGAAATAGGCTCAGCACACACGTTTGCCAGATTGTGAGGCCGGACGCCACACTCAGCGCGCCAAAGGAAAAGCCGTACGTGGATACGGCGACACCGACGGCAACGCCCGCCCGCAACGCCACCTTTTCGGATTCGGAGAATGTCATCACTCTCCTTCTCCCACTGCTCCCCGACTTGGACTCGAACCAAGAACCTGCCGGTTAACAGCCGGCTGCTCTGCCAATTGAGCTATCGAGGATTGCACCTTTCGGGCGACAACTACATTAGCACTCTGGGCACCGGGCAAATAATCGGCCGGTCAGTAGCCCAATGAGGGATCCACGACGCCCTCGAGCGGCTCACCACGCACGAATGCGGTGACATTGCGCCGCACGCGTTCCGCGAGCAACGGACCGGTCATCTCCGGTGTGTCCGCCATGTGCGGCGTGATGAGCATGTTCGGTGCGTTCCACAATGGATGCCCATCGGGCAGTGGCTCGGGCTCGGTGACGTC
>RFQD01000059.1 GCA_009925875.1 Microbacteriaceae bacterium
GCGTGGGCCGCATCCGCAAACGCGCTTGCGATTCCTCCCGGACCGATGATTCCCCAGCGCAACGAGGGCACGCTCGTGGGGTCGATGACACGGGGGCTGGGCAGATGGCTGGGCAGCATGAGGATCCTTTGACTAGTGGGCGGGGGCGAGTTGAGTACTGGCAGGCTTCTCGATCAACTCGGCAAACGCAAGCCCGGCCGCGCCGATCATGAGGAGGTTCGGTCCGAGTTCAGCCGGACGAACGAGCAGGCGATCCTGCGGTGCGTTGAGCGTGCTCCACCGGAACCGTTTCAGCAACCGATCCGGGTCGTACCCGAAGAGCACCGCGAGATAGCCCGACACGAGCACAATCTCGGGATTGAAAATGTTGACGAAATTGCCGACCGCGACGGCCAGGGCATCCAACTGAAATTCAAGAACCTTTTTCACGCGGGACGAAACGGGCGCGCGCAGTCGCTCCGTGAGCTCGGCGTCATCCGCGCTGGAGAGTTCAAGCGCGGCCAGGAGTTCCTCGCGCTTGACGAGCGCCTCGAGGGTGCCTTGCAGGCCCGAGTAGTCATCGCGCGGCATGTCCGAGATGCGCACGTGACCGAGTTCTCCGGCGTACCCTGCGGATCCGCGCAGGAGATTACCGCCGAGCACGACGCCGCCACCAATGCCGCCGGCGCCACCGAACATGTAGACGATTTCGCTGAATCCTCGACCGGCACCGAAATCGAGTTCGGCGATGGATCCGAGGCTCGCGTCATTGTCGATTGCGACGGGAAGACCCGTCACTTGGTTGAGCATGCTGGCAAACGGAACTTCAACCCAATTGAGGTGCGGGGCGAGTCTCACGACCCCGTCACCCACCCGCACCTGACCGGGGATGGCGACACCAATGCCGGCGATGCGAGCATGTCGCGGTAACTCTCGGCGAATGTCGGCAATGATTTGCGCCGTGATTTTGACCGCCTCGCCGGGCTCGGGCACCGAACTGAGGGTTACGCGCTCTTTTCGCAACACTGTGCCGGACAAACTCACGACTCCCACGGTCGTGGCATCGGTCTCGGGGTTCACGGCGAACACCACCACGTCCTCGGAGAGTGCGACCATCCGTGAGGGGCGACCCACGCCGATTCGGTCTGAGGTGTCGGATTCGGTAATGAGTCCGAGTTCCTCTAATTCGGTGACGAGATCCGAAATGGTCGAACGATTAAGTTCGGTTCGTTGCGCGAGTGCGGATCGCGACATCGTCCCGTATTTGCGTAGCAGTCGTAGCACGGCGGAGAGGTTGTGCTGTCGAATCACGTCGCGATTACTGCCGAGTGTGGACGGGGGAGTGAGGAGGTCACGAGACGTCGGAATCACGTTGCTCTCCTCCTCCGCGCTTGGTCGGACTTTAACCTTATGCGAGCAGTCTAATTTCGATATTGTTCTCTCATCCAACAAATTCGGGATGAGCGCGGGCGCGACCTCGCACTCTCCGATGACTTCGCGACTCGCCTCGACAAGCAAGGATCTACCCATGACGTCACTTACTCCTTCGCGGGATGACAAATTCTCATTCGGACTCTGGACGATCGGATGGACGGCCGCCGACCCGTTCGGCTCAGCAACCCGCGCCCCGCTCGACGTTGTGGAGGCGGTGGAAAAGCTCAACGAAATCGGCGCCTACGGCATGACTTTCCATGACGATGACCTTTTCGCCTTTGGGAGCACCGACGCTGAACGTCAGAAGCAGATTGATCGCCTGAAGCAGGCCCTCGCCGACACGGGTGTCATTGTGCCGATGATGACGACGAACCTGTTTAGCCACCCCGTTTTTAAAGACGGGGCATTCACGAGCAACGATCGTGGCGTCCGTCGGTTTGCGTTGCGCAAGACCTTGCGTAATCTGGACCTCGCCGCCGAGATGGGCGCCAAAACCTTTGTTATGTGGGGTGGCCGTGAGGGCGCCGAGTACGACGCGGCCAAAGACGTGCGCGGTGCGCTCGAACGCTACCGTGAGGGCGTCAACCTGCTGTGCCAGTACGTGACGGATAAGGGGTACGACATTCGGTTCGCGATTGAACCCAAGCCGAACGAGCCTCGTGGCGACATCCTGCTTCCCACCGTCGGTCACGCGATGGCTTTTATTGCGACTCTCGAACATCCCGAAATGGTGGGGCTTAACCCTGAGACCGGACACGAGCAAATGGCGGGCCTTAACTTCACGGCCGGCATCGCTCAAGCTCTCGAGCACGGCAAGCTCTTCCACATCGACCTCAACGGTCAGCGGGGCATCAAGTACGACCAAGACCTCGTGTTTGGTCACGGAGACTTGGCGAATGCGTTCTCGCTGGTTGACCTCATCGAATTCGGTGGGCCGAAGGGTGGTCGCGCGTATGACGGACCTCGCCACTTCGACTACAAGCCCAGCCGCACCGAGGATTATGAGGGCGTCTGGGAGTCGGCTCGCGCGAATATCCGCATGTATTTGCTACTGAAGCAGCGTGCCGCCGCGTTCCGGGCAGACCCCGAGGTGCAGGCCGCGTTGAAGGCAGCTCGCGTCGCCGAAATCAACGAAACCACCTTGTCGAAGGGCGAGACCTACCAAGATCTGCTCGGTGACACGTCGGCATACGAAAAGTTCGACGCAGACTCGTACTTCAACGGTCGGGGCTTTGGTTTCGTTCGTCTCAACCAGCTCGCCACCGAGCACTTGATGGGTGCGCGCTAACGCATGACGCTCGTGGCGGGGGTCGACTCGTCGACCCAAAGTTGCAAGGTCGTGATTCGCAATCTCGAGAGCGGCGCCGTGATTCGTCAGGGAAGCGCAAAGCATCCCGAGGGAACGGAAGTCGAGCCTCGCCACTGGTGGACGGCGTTGAACGCCGCCTTCGCGGCCGCGGGCGGTCTTGACGATGTGGATGCGATTTCCATCGGCGGCCAACAACACGGCATGGTCGTACTCGATGAGCACGGACACGTCATTCGTCCGGCCCTGCTGTGGAACGACACTCGAAGTGCGGCTGCCGCCGAAGAAATCACGGCTCACTTTGGAGCCGAGCAGATCGCGCGAATGACAGGATCCGTGCCCGTCGCGTCGTTTACGTCCACAAAATTGCGGTGGCTTCGGGGGGCGGAACCAGAGAATGCGCAACGTGTGGCTGCGGTTGCGCTGCCACATGATTGGCTGACATGGCGCCTTGCGGGATTCGGTCCTGTGGGGGAATCCGAGCTGGGTCCTGACCTGTCGACTCTGGCGACTGACCGCTCCGATGCGAGCGGCACGGGTTACTTCAACCCGACCACGAACGAGTATTTGCCACAGGTACTGGAATTCGCTCTCGGGCACGTTCCTGTGGTTCCGCGCATTGTGATGCCCGGTGAAACCGCTTTCACCACCGCGAGCGGCATGCGCATCGCGTGTGGCGCCGGGGACAACGCGGCGGCCGCCCTCGGCGTGGGGGCAACACGGGGCGACGTCGTCGTGTCGCTCGGCACGAGTGGGACCGTTTTCGCAGTCTCGGCATCGCAAACATCCGATGCCACGGGAATCATTGCGGGATTTGCCAGCGCATCGGGTGATGCACTCCCTTTGGTGTGCACCCTTAATGCGGCCCGCGTTCTTGATTCCATGTCCGCTCTTTTCGATGTGTCGCACGATGAGCTGGGAGAGATGGCTCTGAGTGCACCGCCGGCTGCCGAAGGTGTCGTACTTGTTCCGTATTTTGAGGGGGAGCGCACGCCCAACCTTCCTAATGAGACGGCGCACCTGTCGGGATTGACCCTGGCGAACAACACGAGAGTCAACGTCGCTCGTGCGGCGATCGAGGGGATGCTCTGTGGCCTGAATGCGGGTCTGGATGCTCTGCGTGAAGCCGGTGTCGTCTGTGAACGCATCTTCCTCGTGGGTGGGGCCGCACGCAACCCGGCGGTTCAGGTCATTGCGGGAGAAGTTTTCGGTGTTCCTGTCGTGGTTCCCGCACCCGGGGAATACGTCGCCAATGGAGCTGCGGCGCAGGCTGCCGAGGTTCTCACGGGACTCCGACCGGACTGGCCCTTGGAGATCATCATCACCGTGGACGCGGAACGACAACCGCAAATTTCTCGTCAATACGATGACGCCGCGAAGAGGATTCTTACCTCGGCACGCTAATTCCTGAGGAAGGCGTAACCGAATTTTGCGTTCATCGGTGCCCAATTATGTGGTTCAGCCAACAAATACGGTGATTTCTCAGGTAGCGTTACGATTTCGTGACCAAAAGAGGTCGCGCCAATTTGTTGCATAGGGCAACATATACGAGGGCCTCTACGTAGAGGTCTGTGCGCGCACTCGTGTGCGCATCCAAGTGACACAACTACGAAGGAGAGAGAATTGAAGAAGTCTTCATTGATCTCAATCGGTGCAGTCGTAGCGGCCTCGGCCCTGCTTCTCACCGGATGTGCAGCATCCGGCGGCGGAGCTTCGGCTAGCCGCGCTTGCGTTATCCTGCCGGACACCGAGTCGTCGCCTCGTTGGGAATCCAACGACCGCCCCGCACTCGAGAAGGCTCTCACGGACGCCGGCTACGAAGCTGACATCCAGAACGCTGGTGGCGACACCGCAAAGTACGCAACCATTGCTGACCAGCAGCTCGCCAAGGGCTGTGGCGTGATGGTTCTCGTTGACCTTCAGGGTGCCGGTGTGACCGTTGCCGAGAAGGCCAAGGCTGCCGGAATCCCGGTTGTCGCGTACGACCGCCCCATCGCTGGTGCTGACTACTACGTGTCGTTTGACAACGAGGGCGTTGGCGCAATCCAGGGTCAGTGCATCCTCGACGGTCTCACCGCCGCTGGCAAGGACCCCAAGACGGCTGTTGTTGTCTACATGGGTGGAGACGCCGCTGACGGTAACGCCAAGATGTTCCACGACGGCGCCGTTTCGGTCATGGAAGCTGCTGGCATCAAGCCTGCTGCTGAGCCCGCCGGTGTCTGGGATGGCGCAAAGTCGGCAACCAACTTCGAGCAGGCTCTGACCTCGCTCGGCGGCAAGGTTGACGCTGTGTGGGTTGCCAACGACACCAACGCTGCTGGCGTTATCACGATCCTCGACAAGAACGGTCTCACCGTTCCTACCTCGGGTCAGGACGCTTCGCCTGCTGGTCTCGGCAACGTGCTCCTCGGCAAGCAGACCTGCACCGTCTGGAAGCCTGCTTCCGTCGAGGCTGGCGCTGCTGCTGACGTGATCATCAAGCTCCTCAAGGGCGAGACGATCACCGCTGGCAAGACCACCGCTGATGGTGTTCCTTACATCGCTGTTACCCCCACGAAGGTCGGCAAGGACAACGTCATCGACGTTGTCACCGCTGGCGACGTGACGGCTGCTGACCTCTGTGTCGGCGACGTTGCTGCTGCATGTACTGCAGCCGGCATCAAGTAACACCCGCTGTATGACGGCCTCGCGCCGACCATCCGTGGTCGGCGCGAGGTCTTTCAGCACAAACTCAACCCCTCAGTTTTTATGCGGCATTCGCCGCCACCTCAGATCCGTTTCGGGTCAGCATTATCAAGGGAGATAATCGTGGCAACCCCGCTTATTGAGCTTTCCAACGTGACCAAGAGCTTCGGCCCGGTCGACGTTTTGAAAGGCGTGAATTTTTCAGTCGAAGAAGGCAAGGTCACCGCGCTCGTCGGTGACAACGGTGCGGGCAAGTCGACCCTCATCAAAGGTCTCTCCGGTGTGCAGCCCTACGACGGAGGCAACGTCTCGTTCCGCGGCGAAGAAGTCCACATTCGGTCACCCCGTCAGGCTTCGGCGATGGGAATCGAGGTGGTCTACCAAGACCTCGCCCTGTGCGAAAATCTCGACATCGTTCAGAACATGTTTCTCGGGCGTGAAGAGCTGAACGCAGGCACACTCGACGAAGCATCGATGGAGTTCGCCGCACAAAAGGCGTTGCAGTCACTCTCCGTTCGCACCGTCAAGTCGGTGCGCCAAAAAGTTTCGTCGCTTTCTGGTGGACAGCGCCAGACCGTCGCCATTGCGCGCTCCGTGCTCCGCAACGCCAAGATGGTCATTCTCGATGAGCCGACGGCCGCACTCGGAGTCGCCCAGACAGAGCAGGTGCTCAACCTGGTTCGCCGTTTGGCCGACAACGGCATCGCCGTCGTCATCATCAGCCACAACCTTGCCGATGTTTTCGAAGTGGCGGACAAGATCAGCGTGCTCTACTTGGGCCAAATGGTCGCTCACATTGACGCCAAGAAAACTACTCGTGACGAGGTCGTTGCGTACATCACCGGCTCAAAGACACCTGAGGGAGTTGCATAACAATGACGTACACCACTCCAATTGCTACCGGTCACGAAGGCACCGTGCGTGACCAACTCACCGGATACCTCCAGCGCATCCGTGGCGGTGACATGGGTGCACTACCGGCCGTCCTCGCGCTACTCGTGTTGGCCGCGCTGTTCTCCATCTTGAGCCCGTACTTCCTCACGACCGGAAACATCGCGAACCTCTTCGTTCAAGCGTCGGAGTTGATGGTTCTCGCCTTCGCGCTCGTGTTCGTGCTTTTGCTCGCCGAGATTGACCTGTCCGCCGGTGTTACGGCCGGTTCGGGCATGGCGGTGTTTCAGGTGCTCTTCAGTAACCTCGGGTGGAACTGGATTGTCGCCCTCATCATCGCGTTGGGAGCGGGCGCTGTCATTGGTGCCTTCATCGGTTTCTTTGTGTCGCGAATCGGTGTGCCGTCCTTCGTGGTGACTCTGGGTCTCTTCTTAGGTCTGCAGGGCTTCATGCTGCTCCTCTTAGGTGACGGCGGCATCTACCGACTTGAGCAGGCTGAGCTGAAGGCCATCATGAACAGCAACATGCCCGTGTGGGCTGGCTGGGTCATGCTCGTCATCGTCGTAGCTGGGTCGCTCATCCTGAGCCTTTACGACCGTCGTCGTCGCACAAAGGTCGGTCTTCCGACGCGTCCCGCCATCATGCTCGTCATCAAGATTGCCGCGCTGGCAGTGGTGGGGGGCCTGGTCGTTGCATTGCTCAGCATCAACCGCGGTCAGGGCATGCTGGCGGTTGAAGGTGTGCCGGTGGTCATCCCGATTGTGCTGGTCATTCTCGTAGTCGGCACCTTTGTGCTCGACCGCACCCTGTTTGGTCGCTACATCTACGCTGTGGGAGGAAACCCCGAGGCCGCTCGACGCGCCGGTATCAAGGTGCCCCAGATCCGCCTGTACGCGTTCATCATTTGTTCGTCGCTGGCCGTGGTTTCGGGTCTTCTCCACGCGAGTCGAATCGGCTCAATCGAGTCAACTGCTGGCCGCTCCATCGTGTTGTCCGGTGTCGCTGCTGCGGTCGTCGGTGGGGTGAGTCTCTTCGGTGGTCGTGGGCGCCTCGCCTATGCCGCCATTGGGGCCCTCGTGATCTCGATCATCGACAACGGACTCGGACTGATCGGTTTACCGGCTGGTGCGAACTTCCTCATCACCGGTGGTGTGCTCGTTGCAGCCGCGACCGTGGATGCACTCTCGCGTCGCCGTTCGGGCGTCTCGCTGACCCGAGCGTAGCCACAACACTGTCGCGACTTTCGCGAGTAAGGCGGGCACCCCATGTCGTTTCTGCACGTGACGAACGCATCGGGTGCCCGCCTCACGTTAAGTCCGTTTGGCGCCCGACTCTGTGGCCTCACGCTGCCCGATCGCGATGGCACGTTGGATGACTGCGTTCTTGGTTTCGACACGGAGCAGGGATTTGTCGACAACGTCGGCGGGTACTTCGGTGCGACAGTGGGACGTG
>RFQD01000060.1 GCA_009925875.1 Microbacteriaceae bacterium
ATCGAACACGGTCTCTACCAAGTACTCCGTAGCCGAGGAGTTACGATGCGCGTTGCGAAGCAACGCATTGGTGCTCGCAAGGCGTCAACGGAAGAGTCAGGGTTCCTTGAAATCGACAAGGGCTCTGCCGTACTGACCATGGATCGCACCGCATTCGACAGCTCGGGAAGGGCCGTTGAATATGGCCACCATTGTTATCGCCCCGATTTGTATTCCTTTGAAGTAACGATTGTGGAGAAATAGGTTTTTGATGAAGTTTGGTGTGTATAACGCGATTCTGCACGACCGGCCATTGCCCGAGGCGATTTCGGTGGTGAATGATTTCGGTCTCTCAGGAATCGAGCTCAACACAGGTGGATTCCTTCCACCGGTTCACGTTCCCAACATTGACACGATTCTCACGAGTGATGCCGCACGCGATGATTTCTTGGGTTTGTTTGAGGGGACCAACGTGTCGATTTCGGGTTTGAACTGCAACGGTAATCCGCTTCACCCAAATTCCGCTATCGGTGATTTACATGCGGCGGACGTGAGAAAGTCCATTCGACTTGCGCATCGACTAGGTCAGCATCGCGTGGTTACGATGTCGGGTCTTCCTGCGGGAGAACAGCGAGGTCAACGCCCAAACTGGATCGTCAACGCATGGAACTCGGCCGCGCTCGATGTCCTCGAGTATCAGTGGGACGTGGCCGCGTCGTTCTGGCACGACGTCGACCTCGAGGCACGGGATCTCGACGTCAAGGTTGCGTTGGAACTTCACCCACAGAATCTCGTTTTCAACCCCCCGACCATGCGTGAACTGATTGACCGTGCACAGACTCAGAACATCGGAGTTGAACTCGATGCGTCGCACCTCTTCTGGCAGCAGATGGACCCCATCGCGGTGGTCAACGATCTCGGACAAATTGTGGTTCATGCTGCTGCGAAGGACGTGCGTGTGAACCCGGCCGTGTCAATTTACGGCGTTCTGGACAACCGATTCCGTCGACTCAGCGAGGACGAAGATCGTGTCAACTTGGGTGGAGACGAATGGGTCAACGAATGGCCCAATGATTCTGCCTGGGACTTTGTCGCGCTCGGGCGTGGGCACGATGTCGAGTATTGGGCTCGGTTTATTTCAGCGCTGAACGAGGTCGACCCGCACATGATGCTGAACATCGAGCACGAGGATGTTTCCCTTGGGCGGCTCGAAGGCCTTGAGGTCGCGGCGAATGTCATTCACGAGGCTGCTCGTTTGGCCGGCGTCACGGAAGATTAAGGCCAAGGCGAAAGGAGCAAGGGACCCGAATCCTGACGATTCGAGTCCCTTGTTTCCCTCCCTCAAAGACCGCTAGAAGCGACCCTCTCGGAATCTCTTGACGCCGGTTTCGCCCTCCACGACAGCAGCAGTGAGTTCTTCGACAGACGTGTCTTCGCGACGAACGTCGAGGATTTTCTTTCCGTGGTTCATAACTATGTGCCGATCACACACCTGAAATGCGTGATGCAGGTTGTGCGTGACGAGCACAGAAGAGACACCTTCACCCTTGAGCTGGGTCAGGTATGCGAGTAGCGCCTCTGTCGCCCGCACGGCGAGTGCCGACGTAGGTTCATCCAAAATGAGCAAGGAGCGCTTGAAATGGACGGCCCGTGCGATGGCAACCGCCTGCGCCTGACCTCCCGACAGTGACTGCACGAGTTGCCGAGACGATTTGATGCCCTCAATTGTCACAACGGAATCAAGGACATCCGTGGCGATGGCATCCATTTCTTTGACCTTCATGAAACCGAGCTTGTTGGTGATTTCTCGCCCCATGAAAATGTTTCGGGCAATCGACATCTGAGGGACCAATGCTGAGTCTTGAAAAATGGTCTCCACACCGAGTCGCTCCGTCTCCGTGCGATTCACGTTCGTGATCTGCTCACCCTGCCAGAAATATGACCCTGATGTCATGGGGACGACGCCGGACATAATCTTGACCAGAGTCGACTTTCCCGCACCATTGTCTCCAAGGAGGCCGACAACTTCGTTCTGTCCGATTGTGAACGACACATCTTTAAGGACGGTATTCGGCCCGTAATCTTTGCTGATCTTTTCGAGGCGAAGTAGTTCGTTTATCATGACGCCTTTCCTTCCATGAATCGGTTGAAGATGGCTGCAATAACAATCGTCACGCCAACGAAGAGCTGAAGATAGAAGCCAGGAGCCTTAGCGAGAATGAGACCGTTCTTAATGACCTCGATCAGAGCTGCACCGACAACCATGCCGATAACGCTTCCGCGTCCGCCGAGCAGCGAGGTGCCACCGACCACAGCTGCGGCCACCGCAAACAACGTGAAATCTGCCGTTGCGTTACCTCCGGGCTGAACCGACGGGATGCGTGCCACGAACAAAACGGACGCAAAACCAGAGAGCAGACCATACACGGTCCACGCCAATAGCTTCACGCGATTTGGATTGATCGAAATTGCTCGCGCCGCTGCCGAATTACCACCAACGGCAAAAATGTGGTTTCCCAGCTTGTGACGATGCAAAAAGAACCACGCAATCACGGTGAGTATAAGCAGCCAAACAACTTGCGAGCGAAAGGTTCCAAAATCGTGCGCGAAGATAAATTCGAAAGGATTGCCGTCTTTCGTCAACTCGGGGTTGAGTAGTGCGGCATTGGTCCCATTGATGAAAATACTCGCGCCACCCCAAAAGAAGCCCATACCGAGAGTGGCGATGAACGACGGTATGCGCGTGTAAACCACGATGACGGCATTGACGAGAGCAATGAACACGCCACTGAGGATTCCGCCAATGACGCCAACCCAGACACCGAACATGTCGGTGAACCTCACGAAAACTATTGCATTGAAGGTAATGGCGAAGCCAAGCGATAGATCAAATTCGCCCGCGACCATCAGAATTCCAACGGCGATAGAGAGTATGGCCAACATGGGAACGGATTGAGTGAGAACGCCAGAAAGATTCTCAGCTTTCAAGAAGGGGAAACCCTTGGGGTTCACCGCGCTAATAATGCTGAAAACAACGATGATGGCGACGAACACGATGCCAATTTCAAAGGCACCACGTCCACGAACAAATTGCAGGTTGTAACGAATCTTGTTGATCCAGCCCTCGGGCCGACTGTCCGACATTCGACGACCCGATACGGCCACTGCTTCAGTGGTCAGAGGGGCCTCAATAAGCGGATCTAGTTTCTTAGTTGCCATGAGATTTCCTTTTCGGTGGAAGGCGTCCTTGCCTTCAGCTGCGAGCGATGGAGAGAGGGAGATGAAACTGCTCACTAAGAATGATCGGAGCCGGCCGAACGAATTCAGCCGGCCCCGTCAGTTTAGATTGCTGGGTATCGCCTAGTAGCGGACGCCCTGCAGATCCGGAGCCTCGATGTTGGCAACATTGTCCTTGTTGATCAGACCGTTACCACCCGAGTTGATGTTGGCTGGGCTGAATCCGAAGTCAATGTAGAGACCACCCTGCATGACGGACTGGAAGCCCTGAACGTAACCCTGCTGGTCGGCAGTTGCCGACAGAGTGCCGTCCTTCAGACCGGCAATGATTGCCGGGGCCGTGTCGAAGCCAATGACCTTGACGTCCGTGCGACCAGCAGCCTGGAGGGCCGCAGGAAGGTTGCGGTGCGGAGTTCCACCAACAGGTACCATCACGTTGACGTCGGTGTTGGCCACGAGGTACGAAGTCAACGCGTCGAGAGCACCTGCGTCATCTCCACCCGTGCGGAGCCAGTCAGCAGGATCCTTGACGGTAACACCGGCCGCGGTGAGTGTGTCGCGGACACCGCCACCACGCTGGATAGCGTAAGGCTGGTCCGGCTCTTCTGCCGTAATCTCGACGACGTCACCAGGCTTGATTACGCCATTTGCGAGAGCGTACTTGGCGATGATGGTTCCGACTTCGTAGAAGTTCTGACCAACAAAGCCAAGAACGCAGTCACCGGCCGACTCAGGAGCAGGCACGTTGTATGCAATCACGGGAATACCCGCATCGTGAGCCTGGCAAGCCACGTCAACCCAAGCTTCGCCCTCGTTGAACGGCATGTAAATGATTGCTGGCTTGTTTGCGATGGCAGCCTGAACGAGGTTGACCATCGTAGCCGAGTCGCCATCAGCGGTTTGGAACGTTGTCTCCTGCTTGGTCAGCGCAGCGGCGTCTTCAGCACCCTTTTGGATTTGAGCCCAGAATGCGTCGCTTGCCGGGTTGTAATACGTGAAGAAGTAGGCCGTGCGGTTCTCGGCGCGCGAGCCGAATCCGGACGCGAGGCCAGCAGAAGAACTGCCACCCGCTCCGGAGGAGCATGCTGCGAGCGAGAGAGCTGCAACACCAGCAACAGCGATGGCCGCTAGCGCCTTCTTTTTGAATGTGAGCTTCACTTCGTTGTGTCCCTTTCGTGTTATCACCACCGATGAGTGGAGACGTGATTGGAGTGGAAGGTATTTCCGAACAATCTCTTACATCAAGTAAAAAGTTTGTCATGACATATTTACGTCATTTCATACAAATATGCAACACTCGGCTCAAGATTTTTGGTAACGGATTCATCACGGTTCCCACGGGATGCAAAATCTCGATCAGGAAATCGTGAGTTGCGTAGCTTTCTAGGCTTGAGTTGCAGCACGAAATGTGACGAGGGCCGCGACGCGATAGTCGTCGGGACCCTCGTCACCACTGCGTCCCCCCTCCAGTGAGAATTCGAGGGAGGTCCTGGTCTCCACGGAGTTATCCCGCTGAGACCGAAATTACGCATGCGCGGCGATGTACTTCGTCATGGTTGACAGTTGGAAGCGTGCAACCTCTTCGGCAGATTCGTTCTCGGCAAACACGGACGAACACATCACCGAATTTGGGTTATCGAGAAAACCAATTTCCTTGAGACCCGAGAAGAACTCGTTCCAATTGACATCGCCGTCACCAACTTTGAGGTGTTGATGCACTCGCACGCTGTTACCGGGTGGATTGCTGATGTAGCGGAGTCCGTGCGACCGAGTGTGGTCCATTGTGTCGGAGACGTGAACAATCCCCAGTCGGCTTCCCGCAACACGCATAATGTCAAGCGGTGACTCCTGCATATGGAAGGTGTGCGAAGCCACGTAAACCATGCCGAAGTTCTTAGAGTTGATTCCGCGAATCACACGCCAAGCAGCCAAACCGTTTTCGACAAAGTCATCCGGGTGAGGGTCAATGAATACTTTCACTCCCTCTTTCTCGATGATAGGGACAAGCTCTTCCATCGACCGATAAAAGGCGCGTTCCGACTCCTCGGCACGTTCTGGCCGTCCGGAGAATTCGGTGCCAATAGTGTCTACGCCGAGCTCAACCGTGATTTGGATTACTCGTTTCCAATAGCGCACCGCGGCCTCTCGAGCATCCTCGTCAGGTCCCGACCACCGCAAAACCGGCAGTGTCGACGCAATGCCAACGCCAGCGTCTTTGCAGGCTTTCTTGAAGGCCTTGACGTAGTCATGATCTGCTTTCGGATGATTGAAGAAGGGAATCATGTCGGGATGAGGCGTGAGTTGAAGCCATTCGTAACCAAGTTCCGCGGCAACACGCGGGAATTCCAACAACCCGTGCGAATGGTGGAACGGCGTCGGGTCGAGTGCAATCTTTACCACTACATTGCTCCTTAGTTGTAGAACTTCGGTTTCGGCGCATAAACGACGTCGACTCGGTTGCCAGATGTCAGTGCCTCCACCCCAGCCGTCACGGCAGCGGATGCCAGATAACCATCCCACGCGCTCGGACCGTCAATTTTGCCCAGAAGCGTTGCATTCACCCAGCGCTGAATCTGACTGTCATAGGCCGCGGCGAAGCGAGTTTTGAACGATGTATGTTCATTCGTCGACAACTGCCCGTCTTGCCACAGGTTAAGGCCCGCAGTACGGCCAATCTCTGCGATGCCCTTTTGGAACACCGCCTCCGTCTTGACTTGGTAGCCAAATTGCACCGAAACGTTCATCTCAACGTTTGCGAGCACCCCGGATTCGGTGTAGAGCAATGCGAAAATTGGTTCATTCAGGTGGTCAGGCGAAAGCTTGTTTCGCTTTGGGTGCTTAATCTCGATCGCAGCAATCGGGGAATCGGTCAAGAAGCGGACGACATCAATCTCGTGAACGACAGAGTCCTCGATGAGCATCGTGTTCGTGTAAGTGTCTGGCACGACCGGATTGCGGTGCGCACAGTTGAGCGCGAGCAGTTCGCCGACCGACCCCGACGCGATGAGGCTTCGAAGGTCCATGTAACCCTGATCGAAGCGACGCATGAAACCGACTTGAATGAGCTGCTTGCCTCCCGCAATCTCTGCTTCGACAACGCGGAGTGACGCTTCTGCGCTCATTGTGAGCGGCTTCTCACACAAAATTGGCAGACCTGCTTGGAGCGCAGGGAGTAACACCGGCTCATGAAACTGCCCCGGAGTTGCAATGAGCACGGCATCCATCGCGTTTGCCGTAATTGCCTCACCTATGTCGGAAAATGACTGAGCACCAGGAGCGTGTTGCGCAGCGGACGCACCGCGAGCCTGATCTGGTTCCACAATCGCGCTGACTCGCGCGCCAACGATTCGTTCCGTGATGCGCGTGACGTGGTCCGCGCCCATCATTCCTGCGCCGACGACGGCAATACGAAGTTCTTCCATGAGCTTCTTTCTCTAAAGGTTGGGTCGAGATCTACTAAAAGGCCACGACGTGCGCAGCATTACTGGAAACGGGCAGCGAGCGTACAACTGTGAATGTGTGACCGAGTTCGCTGAGCGATGGGGAACGGGAAATCGACATCGCATCCATACATGTCTTGCTCGACTATCGCGAACATCTCGCCATCGATTTGCGCCGCCTTTTCAATAATGGGTGCAAACTCTGGGACACCGCTACCCCCAGGCTCGGTCATAACCCCCATGGCAACCGCTTCGACAAACGGCAAGTCGTTCTTGAGCGTTTCCGCAAGAATGTCGGGCTCCACCTGCTTCAGATGCAAGTATCCGATGCGATCGGGATAAGCGTTCATGAGTTTGACGTTGTCACCGAGGTAGTAGGCAAAGTGACCCGTATCGAGACACAGGTTAGTAAAATCTTCATTTGTCTCGTGAAGAAAGCGCTCTACTTCTTTGTAGGTGCCAATATGGCTGTCGGCGTGTGAATGGAACTGCTGCTTGATCCCATACTCTTCAAGCAACGCTTTTCCGAGCTTGTCATGCCCAGCGGCCAACTTCTTCCATTGTTCGTTGTCGAGCACACGAGATTCCAGAACCTCTGCAGTCGAGTCGGATCGCCACAAGTCGGGTATCACGACAAGGTGCTCGACACCCAATTTCGAGACGAGACCGGCGACACTCAGTGCCTGGTCCCATGCGCGAGTCCACTGGTCATCTCCTTTATGGAATCCCGTGAACACGGTTCCCGCTGACAGTTTCAGGTCGCGCTTTGCCAGCTCATCGGAAAGTTGATTCGGGTCAGTCGGGAGATACCCAAATGGACCTAGCTCGATCCAGTGGTAGCCCGCGGCTTGAACTTCGTCGAGGAAGCGCTCCCATGGGACCTGCTTCGGGTCATCAGGAAACCAGACCCCCCACGAGTCGGGAGCGGTTCCCACGCGAATCTGAGTCTGCGACATGTTAGTTCTTCCTTTCGGACGCACCACGACCAATGTGGTGCTTTTGTGATTTTTGGATTTCGA
>RFQD01000007.1 GCA_009925875.1 Microbacteriaceae bacterium
GCTACTGAGCCAAAGTCAGCCGGAGAGCACGGACGAGTACACGTGAAGTGTTTTCGCCGCGATGGATGTCCAATCGAATGATTCTCGTGCTCGCGCGCGCGCGGCCTCTCCGTACCTGGCGGCAGTTGACTCATCTGATAGCGCGAGCACAAGCGCTGACGCTAAGTCGGCCACAAAGCGGTCCGGATCGAGTGGGGTTCCGGTTCCATCGCTCACCTGATCTATCGGAACAAGCCAGCCCGTTTCCCCGTCAACGATGACCTCAGGAATGCCACCCGTCGCTGTTCCCACGACGGGGATTCCGCAGGCCATTGCCTCGAGATTAACTATGCCCAACGGCTCATAAATTGACGGGCAGACAAATACCGTTGATGCCGTCAACAACACACACAAATCGTGGCGAGAAACGTGGTCGGGAATCCAGATCACGCCGGTTCGTTGTGAGGAAAGTGCTGCGACACCCGCCTCAAATTCCGCTCTGATCTCATTCGTATCCGGTGCGCCCGCGCACAAAATAATTTGGACGTCGCGCGGAAGTTCGGTCAGGGCCCGGAGGAGATAGGTCAGGCCCTTCTGTCGCGTGATTCGACCCACGAACATGACGGTCGGTCGAGAGAGATCGACGCCGTACCGTGCGGCTACGGATTCGTCGATGGTGGGTTTCCACTTTTCTACGTCGATTCCGTTGTGCACGACGTGAACGCGATCCGGATCGAGGTGAGGGTACGCCGTCAAGATGTCTCGGCGCATCCCGTGGCTCACGGCAATAACCGCGTTGGCTGACTCGAACGAACGTCGTTCAAGTTCACTCGAAAGTCGATAACCTCCGGCAAGTTGTTCAGATTTCCACGGGCGAAGGGGTTCCAGGGAATGGGCGGTGACAACATGCGGAATCTCATACATGAGCTGCGCGATGCGACCTGCCTCGTTGGCATACCACGTATGAGAGTGAACAAGTGTCGCACTCTGGAGGGCATCCGCAATTGCCAGGTCGACACCCAAGGTTGCCAGAGCAGGGTTCGCTGACTTTAATTCTGCGGGCACGTCGTAGGCAAACGTCTCGGGCTCATCGCGCGGCGCGCCAAAGCAATGCACGCGCACATCAACGCTCTTTCGCAAGGCCGAGACGAGCTCCGCAACGTGAACGCCTGCCCCGCCGTAAACTTCGGGTGGATACTCCTTCGAGACCAGGTCGATCCTCATGCTGACAAACACTATCGTCAACGACGAATCGTCGCTGAAGTGAAGTTTGGGGCGTGAGGGTCACATCGGGTTCTCCAGCCGTTAGTGTTTTCCCATGGCGTCTCGGAAAATTTTCGGAATCGTCCTTGCGGGCGGCGAGGGCAAACGCCTCATGCCGCTGACGGAAGATCGCGCAAAGCCGGCTGTTCCCTTCGGCGGTCAGTATCGACTCGTCGACTTTGCGATCTCGAACCTGATGAATTCCGGACTTCGACAGATTGTTGTTCTCACGCAGTACAAGTCACACTCCCTCGATCGCCACATTTCTCAGACGTGGCGCATGGGCACGTTGCTGGGATCTTATGTCGCGTCGGTGCCTGCCCAACAACGCCTGGGGAAACGTTGGTTCAGCGGAAGCGCGGACGCTATTCTCCAAAGCTTGAACCTCATCAACGACGAAAAACCTGACATTGTCGTTGTGGTGGGCGCCGATCACGTCTATCGCATGGACTTCTCCCAGATGGTTCAGGCGCACATCGACAGCGGACGAAGTGTCTCCGTCGCCGCGATTCGCCAGCCAATTGAACTCGCCGACCAATTCGGTGTCATCGAGATTGACTCATCGGACCCGACCAAGATTGAACGTTTTCGTGAGAAGCCGCGGGATGCGCGGGGGCTACCCGACGCACCGGACGAGGTCCTCGTCTCCATGGGCAACTACGTGTTCAACACGGACGCGCTCATTGACGCGGTAGAAAAAGACGGTGAGCGAGCGGACTCGAACCATGACATGGGTGGGGACATCATCCCCTGGTTTGTGTCGCAGAATGACGCCAGCGTCTACGACTTCAGGCGCAACGACGTTCCGGGATCCACGGAACGCGACCGCGCCTATTGGCGTGACGTTGGAACCATCGATTCGTTTTATGAGGCGCATCAAGACCTCATTGCGGTCCTTCCCGTTTTTAGCCTGTACAACGTGGATTGGCCCATCTACTCGCTCCTCGTGAATTCGCCACCGGCAAAGTTTGTGCGGGATGATCGCGGCCATCTCGGTGTGGTGATCGACTCCATCGTGTCGCTTGGTTCCATCCTGTGTGGGACGCATGTGGAACGTAGCGTGCTCGGACCCTGGATTCGGGCGGAGTCCGGCGCGGTCATCCGTGATTCTGTACTTTTTGACAATGTTCTCGTCGGCGCCGATGCCGTCGTGCAGCGAGCCATTTTGGACAAAAACGTCGTTGTCGAGCCCGGAGCACGAGTCGGAGTTGACCACGAAAATGATGTCGCGCGCGGGTTTACCGTCACGCAATCTGGCATCACGGTCGTGGGCAAAGGACAACGTATCCGACCATGACCATGAATGCGGGCCCGTCTGTCGCGACGTTTGGTTTGGTCGTTCTCGACGTCGATTCCACATTGATCGAAAACGAAGTCATTGAGCTCTTGGCGGCTCAGGCTGGATCCTTCGACATTGTTGCCGACGTGACCGCGCGCGCCATGCGGGGGGAAATTGATTTTGCCGAAAGCCTTCGACAGCGTGTGGCGACGCTCCGTGGACTGACGACGAGTCACCTGGCCGCCGTGTCCGAGCAGATTGAGGTGACGCGCGGCGTACCGGAGCTCGTCCGAGTTGTTCATGAGAACGGAGGTCATGTGGGTGTCGTGAGTGGGGGTTTCCACGAAATTCTTGATCCGCTGGCCACCTCGCTGGGCCTCGACTTTTGGCGCGCGAACCGGTTGGAAGTGAGTGACGGTCAGCTCACGGGACGCGTCACGGGTCCTATTGTGGATGCGCTCGCCAAAGCCGACGCGTTGCGAGAATGGGCACGGCAACTCGGGTTGACTCTCGAGCACACCGTCGCGGTCGGTGATGGCGCGAATGATCTCGAGATGATGAGAATTTCCGGACTTTCTATTGCCTTTGACGCGAAACCCATCGTGGTCGAACATGCCGACGTAGCGATTGTTGAGCGCGATCTCTCCCGCGTTCTGGACTACATGGGGCTGCGCTAGTTTACGCGGGGTTAGTGTCCCATTCCAAGGCCACCGTCAACGGGAACGACCGCACCCGAGATGTAGGACGCATCGTCGGACGCGAGCCATACGCAAACCTTGGCCACTTCTTCTGCGGACGCGAATCTGCCTGCCGGAATATTCCGCTTGTATTCCGCCTGCTGATCCTCAGGAAGTGACGCCGTCATGTCGGTTTCGATGAACCCGGGCGCGATGACGTTCGCGGTGATGTTCCGCGAGCCCAACTCCCTCGTCAGCGAGCGCGCCATGCCCACGAGGGCGCTCTTCGATGCGGAGTAATTCACCTGACCGGCCGAACCGTAAAGCCCGACGACACTGGAGATAAGGATAATTCGACCGAATCGCGCCTTAATCATTCCTTTTGTTGCGCGCTTGACAACACGAAAAGACCCACCAAGATTCGTGTCGACTACTGCGTCAAAATCTTCATCCGTCATTCTCAGCACGAGCGTGTCGCGCGTGATTCCCGCATTGGCAACCACAACCTCGACTGGCCCGAGTTTCTCTTCGACCTCCGCAAAGGCGTGATCCAAACTTGCTCCGTCGGTGACATCGGCCTGGACGGTCAACGTACCTTCGGGGCCCTTCCCGGTGCGAGCTGTAACCGCAACTCGGTGTCCGGCTGCAACGAATTGCTCGGCCATTGCGAAGCCAATCCCCCGGTTTCCCCCGGTGATTAAGACCGTTCTTGTGGTCATCCGACGTTCTCCTTCTGGCGTAATTCCGATTCCGTTGCGACGAACGTGACGCGCCAAGCATAGCCGTAGGCTAGGGAACACATAATTGTTGTTTGTGAGACGCCGAGGTGTGAAATGAAGACACAGCCGCAGTCCGTAACAACCCTCGTTGACTCTCCGGGGGCAGATCGCCGCCGGCGAGCTATTCGATACTCGGTTGCCATGGGCATCCGCATGGTGTGCATCATTTTGATGTTGTTTGTGCAAGGGTGGCTCCTCGTTGTGTGTGCGCTCGGCGCCATCTTTTTGCCGTACTTTGCGGTGATTTTGGCTAATGCGGTGACGGCCCCGCGCCAGGGGCTCGTGGAAGGGCCGTCGGGAGTCGTCGTTCGTGTCAGTTCCAGCGACGACTGACGCCCCGACGCGCGGGCAAGGAACTCTGCCCGATTACCCGCGTGGACTGAGCATTTTGCTGACCCGGAGGTGGGTCGGATATCTCGTCGCAGTCGTTGTTTTCGCTCTCGCGTGCGTGTCGCTGGGGCTGTGGCAGTTTGCGCGGTTGGATGAGGCGCGACTACAAATGAGCCGAATCGCCACCAACTACGACGCACGCCCCGTTCCCATTGAGAATCTGCTTCCGGCGGATGGTTCCTTTGAGCCGGGAGACACGTGGACACCCGTGTTGGCGAGCGGCACGTATGACACACAGCGCCAGCTCCTCGTGCGAAGCCGCCCCCATGATGGCCAGGTCGGATTCGAGGTACTTACGCCATTGAGACTCGACGACGGGCGTGTTTTCATCGTCGATCGCGGTTGGATACCCTCGGCCCAAACCACGGCGGATGCCAGTGATATACCAAATCCTCCGTCCGGACGAGTGGAAGTCGTTGCTCGACTCAAACCGTCGGAGCCTCCGTTGGCCGGTCGCGAAGCTTCGAAGGGCACCGTCGCGACAATCGAACTGGCGCTCATCGACGACATTCTGGGTGGCACTGTCATTACGGGTGCATACGGTTTGCTCGCTTCCGAGGTTCCTCCCGTGGACGTCATGCCAATTGCCTCCGAACGGCCAGAGCTCGACGAGGGGCCGCACTTGAGTTACGCGTTGCAGTGGATACTTTTTGCCATCATGGGATTTGTTGGTCTTGGTCTCGCGATCCGAAACGAACGACGCATTCGACTCGGACTGAAGCCGTCGGACAACAGATCCGTCGTACGCCGGCGACGCAGTGACGAGTCAATTGAAGATGACGCGATCGACCGAGAATTGGCGTCGACGTCGGCGAAGTCAGACCTACGAGAGCGAAATTAACTCGAGGTAATCCTTGTTCCAGTGATCCTCGACTCCATCCGGCAGAATGAGCACCCGCTCGGGGTTGAGTGCTTCAACCGCGCCTTCGTCGTGACTGACCAACACCACGGCGCCCGAGTAACTCGACAACGCACCAAGAATCTCGTCACGGCTGTGCGGGTCAAGGTTGTTCGTCGGCTCGTCCAGCAGCAACACATTTGCGCTCGAGACGACGAGCATCGCGAGCGCTAGTCGAGTCTTTTCCCCTCCGGAAAGTACGCCCGCCTTTTTGTATGCATCGTCACCGGAAAAAAGAAAACTTCCAAGAACCTTTCGTGCCTCTGTTTCCGTGAGGTGGGGAGATGCCGACACCATGTTTTCGAGAACCGTTCGATCAACGCTCAGAGTTTCATGTTCCTGCGCGTAATAGCCCACCTTGAGACCGTGACCCGGGTTGATTTCTCCCGTGTCAGACGAATCGACACCGGCGAGGATTCTCAACAGCGTCGTTTTCCCCGCACCATTGAGTCCGAGCACAACGACTTTGGACCCGCGGTCGATATTCAAGTCGACGGCCGTGAAGATTTCGAGTGAGCCATAGCTTTTAGACAAGTCGCGAGCCATGAGGGGTGTTTTCCCGCAGGGCGCAGGATCGGGGAATCGCAATTTGGCGACTCGATCCGCTGCGCGAACGTCATCGAGACCGCTCAATAGCTTTTCTGCGCGTTTGGCCATTTGTTGGGCAGCCACGGCCTTTGTCGCCTTCGCACCCATTTTTGCCGCCTGCAGTTGCAACGACGACGCCTGCTTCTCCGCATTCGCACGTTCCCGTTTTCGGCGCTGTTCGTCGGCTTCGCGCTGGCGCTGGTAGTTCTTCCAGTTCATGTTGTAGATATCGATAACCTGGCGATTGGCATCCAGATAGAAGACTCTGTTCACTGTGTCCCCCACGAGTTCGACGTCGTGCGAAATGACAATAAGCCCGCCTTGGTATCCCTTGAGAAATTCCCGAAGCCAGCCCACGGAATCCGCATCGAGATGGTTGGTGGGCTCATCGAGCAACATTGTGCGCGCTCCCGAATAAAGAATTCGGGCGAGCTCGATGCGTCGACGTTGCCCACCCGACAGCGTTTTGAGTGGTTGGTCCAATATCCGATCTGGGAGCGCCAGATTGCTCGCGATGGCTGCTGCCTCGGCTTCCGCGGCGTATCCGCCGAGCGCAAGAAACTGATCGTTGAGCTGCCCGTAACGCTTCATCGCGTGCGCGCTGACAGTGGAGTCGGTGCTGGCCATTTCTTCGGTGGCCACGCGCATGCCCATGACCAAAGAGCCGAGACCACGCGCGTCCAGAATTCTGGTTCGTGCCAGTTCTTCGGGGTTGCCGGAACGAGGATCCTGTGGCAGGTACCCAATCTCGCCCGTGCGATCGATTGTGCCACCGGCGGGAACGATGTCTCCCGCAAGTGTCTTCGTCAGTGTGGTCTTTCCGGCACCATTTCGACCCACGAGGCCGATCTTGTCCCCATCACTGACTCGGAAGGTGACGTCGCTCATCAGAAGCCGGGCACCGACGCGAAGCTCAAGGTTGGAAACACTGAGCACGTTGGGTCACTTCCGGCGGGTTGTCGCCCACAGTCTGGGCGCGAAGACTCCTTTAGTATATTTGTAACCCTGATTGTGGGTTGACCTGATCCATCATCACTCGACGTCTGACCCAACCCAAGGAGCTTGCGTGTCGTCTCTCGCTGTCACATCCCCACGAATTGTTCTTGCCGACCGGCTCGGCGCTCACAATGTTCTGACGAACGTGGCATTTATCCTTGGCGGTGCCATCCTGACGGCAGCGGTCGCTCAGGTAAAGATTCCGATGTGGCCCGTACCCATCACGGGTGCAACCTTTGCAGTCCTGCTCGTGGGGACCTCGTTGGGCATGTGGCGCGGTCTCGCGTCGATGTTGACGTACGTCGCGATGGGAGCGGTGGGGCTTCCTGTTTTTGCGGATTTTCAAGGGGGTCTCGACTCCCTGACGAGCGGCCCGACAGTGGGATATATCTTCGGGTTCATTCTCGCCGGAGCGTTGACGGGTTGGATGGCTCAGCGCGGACTCGACCGCTCCGTGTGGGGCGCAATCAGCATCTTCCTGGCCGGTGAAGTCGTCATTTACGCAGTTGGACTGCCCTGGCTTGCCATGTTCTTGAAGAATGCCGGTTACGAGCACGACCTCTCGGCGACGCTGAGCGCCGGACTCTACCCATTCATTATTGGTGACATCATTAAGGCCGGTTTGGCTGGTGCATTGCTCCCAGCTACCTGGAAACTGGTTAATCGGCGTCAGCGCGAGAGCGAATCAAGAGCCTGACGCAGGTCGCTCACAAGGTCCGCTTCCGTTTCAATGCCTACTGCAAGTCTGACGAGGTTGTGAGGCACTGCGAGAGCGGTTCCCTCTACCGACGTGTGCGTCATCCCCGATGGCCATTCAATCAAGGACTCCACTCCTCCGAGTGAGGGCGCGAGAGTAAAGATTTCGGTGCGTGTGGTCAACACGCGCGCCGCTTCGGGCCCACCGGCGAGGGTGAGGGACATCATCCCCCCAAACGAGTGCATCTGTTGTGCAGCAATCACGTGTCCCGGGTGCGAAGGCAGCCCGGGGTAATGAACGGTCGCTACGGCCGGGTGACCGGTGACGGCGTGAGCCAAGGCGAGCGCATTGTGCGAATGACGTTCCATGCGCACGCCCAGTGTCTTGATTCCGCGCAGGGTGAGATACGCGTCGAACGGACTCGAAACCGCACCAAGCCAATTCTGAATGTTGTACACGGCCTGCGCATGGTCCGCGTTCGTGAGAACGAGCGCACCCCCGAGTACGTCACTGTGACCACCGAGGTATTTGGTCGTCGAGTGAACGACTGCGTCGGCGCCGAGTTCGAGCGGGCGCTGAAGCGCAGGCGTCGCGAATGTGTTGTCCACCAAGACGACGGCGCCGTGACGATGAGCAACCTCAGAGACCGCGGCAATATCGACAATGGTCATCACCGGGTTTGAGGGTGTTTCGATCCGCACGATGCGAGTGCGGGTCCCTGCGAGGTGAGCGTCTAACGTCGCCACGTCGCTGAGGTCGACTGTCGCGTGCGTGACACCCATCGCGCCGTAAACCGAGTCAATCATTCGGTAGGAACCACCGTAGGCGTCGAGTCCCAGGACCACATGGTCACCGGGACGCACCAGCGCACGAAAGAACGCGTCCTCGGCAGCCATGCCGCTGGCAAACGAATACGCAGCGAGACCGCCCTCCAACGCGCACAGATTTTCTTGCAATGCGGATCGCGTGGGATTAGCGCATCGTCCGTACTCATAACCCGCCAGCAGTTCGCCGGGAAACTCTTGGCGGAACGTGGTGGAAAGGTGGATCGGCGCAACAACGTCGCCCGTCAACGGATCCGGTGCTCCGCCGGCGTGAATTGCGCGCGTGTCAAAGCCTGTCACTGTGGTGCATCTCTCTACTCGTCTGTCTCGACGATGCTAGATGGAGAAGCCCAGCGCGCGCATCATCTCCCTGCCATCATCCGTAATCTTTTCCGGACCCCAGGGCGGCATCCACACCCAATTAATCCGAAAGCGATCCGTGACGTTGTCTAACGCTTGAGCGGTCTGCTCCTCGATGACGTCGGTGAGCGGACACCCCGCCGAGGTGAGGGTCATGTGGATGACGAGCGCATCGTTTTCGTCGTCCCATTGCAGGTCATAAATGAGTCCCAGATCAACGATGTTGACGCCGAGTTCGGGGTCCATGACTTCTTTGAGTGCCTCGATACACTCGTCGTAGCGCTCCGCGCTCAAAGGCGATGTCGTTGTCATACCGCGTCTTGGAGGAACCGGTCATATCCCTCATTTTCGAGTCGATCGGCGAGTTCGGGTCCACCCTCTTCGACGATTCGACCCGCAACAATTACGTGGACATGTTGAGGATGGATATAGCGAAGGATTCGCGTGTAATGCGTGATGAGAAGCACGCCCAAATCCGTCGAGTTCAGTGACCGATTGACGCCTTCAGAAACTGTCTTCAACGCATCCACGTCGAGGCCCGAGTCCGTTTCGTCGAGAATGGCAAACCGCGGCCGCAGAAGTTCGAGTTGGAGAATTTCGTGGCGCTTCTTCTCTCCACCGGAGAATCCTTCGTTCACATTGCGCTCCGCAAACGTGGAGTCCATTCTCAGATTGGTCATTGATTCGCGCATTTCTTTTACCCACGTGCGCAACGCAGGAGCTTCACCACTCACCGCCGTCTTCGCTGTGCGTAAGAAATTACTCACGGTGATTCCCGGCACCTCGACGGGGTACTGCATTGCGAGAAACAGACCTGCGCGTGCACGTTCGTCCACGCTCATCGCAAGAACGTCTTCGCCGTCGAGGGTGATACTGCCACTCGTGACAATGTAGCGAGGATGTCCAGAAATGGTGTACGCGAGAGTCGACTTACCCGAGCCATTGGGACCCATCACGGCGTGAGTTTCACCTGAATTCAGGTCGAGATTGACACCGCGCAAAATCTCTCGGGGTCCACCATCGGTATCGACCGACACGTGAAGATCTCGAATGGAGAGTGTGCTCATGATTAGACGTCCTTCTTGATTTCGAGGTCGATAAACACATTGCCATCCACCAGGGCGACTTCGTACACAGGGACGGGCTCGTAGGCCGGCAACGTCAATGGCTTGCCAGACAGGAGGGAAAACTTTGAGCCGTGGGCCCAACATTCCAGCGTCCCGTCTTCGACGAAGCCCTCCGCGAGAGAGATGTCGCCGTGTGTGCACGTGTCACCAATGGCGTGAATGTCACCATTCGAGTCCAGTACGACGGCAACGGGTGTTCCATCGACGACAACGCGATGTGCCTGGTCCTGCACAAGGTCAGATGTAGCGCACACGAGTTGCTGGGTCACTCTGATATCCCTTCTGAGAACTGTCGATCGAGCGTCGAGTCAACGAGTGCCGCTATGCTCGGCGCGCCCAACTTTTGGGCAACTTCGTTAAGAAAGCCGCGAACAACCAGCATGCGCGCTTCCGGCTCGGCGATACCTCGAGATTGCAGGTAAAAAAGCTGCTCCTCGTCAAATTTTCCTGTTGCACTCGCGTGGCCAGCTCCGACGATGTCGCCGGTTTCAATTTCGAGGTTGGGGATGGAATCTGCTCGTGCGCCGTCACGCAGAATCAGGTTGCGATTTTGTTCGTAGGAATCGGTCCCCGCTGCCTTCTCGCCGATGAGAACGTCACCGATCCAGACGGCACGGGAACTAGAGCTACGCAATGCTCCTTTAAATAAAACGTTGCTGTGCGTATACGGGGCGTCATGATTGACGTAGACGTGATGTTCGACATGCTCGTGGTCACCGGGAGTGTACAACCCGAGGAGCTGCACGCTTCCGCCGGCACAATCAAGTTGTGCGCTGGGATTGAGTCGTACGACTCCCCCGCTCAGAACGACCAGCGAATGAGTAAGACTCGCGTCACGACCAACCTGAGCGAAGTGCGCCCCCACGTGCACGGAATCATTCGTTTCCTCGACGCAAAAAGTGACGTCGCAACGCGCGCCTTCGCCGACTACGATTTCGACCACATCACACGCCTCAATTTTGCCCGAGTAACGAACCGAGAGCGTGGCGACCGCATGTGGAGCGACCGCGATGAGGGTGTGAACCGCACTCGGGCCTCGATCAAGTCCGGATAACGTCAGAACAATCTCGCTGGATTGTTCCCCCGAAATTGTCACGAGGAGAACGTCGGGCGCGCTTTCCCACGCCGCAGCTACCGCCCGATCTTCCGGGAGTCCTGCGCGTCCGACGCGCGGGTCGGAATTGGGAATCCAATCAAGTGACGCCGATGCGGTTGTCACGCCTGATAACGATGCATCCAGGCGCGACCCGTTCAACTCTGATTCCACGATGCGCGAGATTTTCTCGACGGGAGAGAATCGCCACACCAGGTCTCGCGCAGACAATTCCGAAAAGTCAGCTCGAGCTCGATGAGTTTGTTCAGCTCAAGCGCATACTCCATGGGGAGCTCTCGCGAGATCGGCTCGATGAAGCCGCGCACGATCATGGCCATGGCCTCGTCCTCAGCCATTCCGCGGCTCATGAGGTAAAAGAGTTGGTCTTCGCTCACGCGAGAGACGGTCGCTTCGTGTCCAAGTTGCACGTCATCCACACGAATATCAATCGCCGGGTACGTATCGCTGCGCGAAATCGTGTCAACGAGAAGGGCATCGCACCGGACCGTGTTTGCACTGCCGTGGGCACTGGCATCCATCCGGATTTCACCTCGGTACCCCGCTCGTCCGCCGCCGCGCGCAACCGACTTTGACACAATGGACGACTGCGTGCGGGGAGCCATGTGGATCATCTTGGCTCCCGCATCTTGGTGTTGCCCGGGTCCGGCAAATGCAACGGACAACGTCTCACCCTTCGCCCCCTCGCCGACAAGGTACACGGATGGGTACTTCATCGTGACCTTGGAGCCGAGGTTGCCATCAATCCATTCCATCGTCGCGTTTTCATGCGCAATGGCGCGCTTCGTGACGAGGTTGTACACGTTGTTGGACCAATTCTGAATTGTCGTGTACCGAACTCGAGCACCCTTTTTGACGACGATTTCGACGACCGCGGAGTGAAGCGAATCGCTCTTATAGATGGGAGCCGTGCACCCTTCGATGTAGTGAACGTACGACCCTTCATCCGCGATGATCAGGGTTCGTTCAAACTGACCCATGTTCTCTGTATTGATTCGAAAGTACGCCTGCAGGGGAATTTCCACGTGGACACCTTTGGGCACGTAAACGAAAGACCCGCCAGACCAGACGGCCGTGTTGAGCGCGGCAAACTTGTTGTCACCCGAGGGGATGACCGTGCCGAAGTACTCCTCGAAAAATGCGGGATGCTCTCGCAGTGCCGTGTCGGTGTCCATGAAGATGACACCCTGTTTTTCGAGTTCCTCGTTGATCTGGTGGTACACCACCTCAGACTCGTATTGTGCGGCAACCCCCGCGACGAGTCGCTGACGCTCTGCCTCGGGAATACCGAGTTTCTCGTAGGTGTCCTTGATGTCGTCGGGGAGGTCTTCCCAGGATTGCGCCTGTCGCTCACTCGCGCGAACGAAGTACTTGATGTTGTCGAAGTCGATGCCGGATAAATCTGCGCCCCAATTCGGCATGGGCTTGCGCAAGAAGAGTTCATAAGCCTTGAGTCGTCGAGCGAGCATCCATTCGGGTTCATCTTTTCGTCCCGATATGTCCGTGACCACCGCGTCACTGATGCCACGTCGTGCGGAAGCTCCCGCGACGTCGTTGTCGTGCCAGCCAAACTCGTAATTGCCCAAACCTTCGAGTTCGGGACGGTCAATGATGATGTCAGACATGCGCCAATCCTTTCCTCGACAAAACGTGTGTACCAGCGTAAACAGACAAGACTCTGAGCAATATTCCCCTCAGTGGGAGCGAAGTGCGACCCGTTTTTCTGGCTTCTCAGGCGAAACATAGACTGAAGGCAGAACCGGCGAGCACCACTTCATTCAGGTCTCGACGTTGACACCGTGCGAACGCATTCTTCACTACCGAACGCTGCCTCTTGATTCTAGGGAACAAATGACGATGAGTCGACTCACTAACTGGTTGCCTTCGGAAGTGTCGCGCGCGGTGCGCGGCTGGGCGTGGGCAACGTGGGTGGTTCAAGTGCTCATCGTTGTGACGGGCGGAGCAGTCCGATTAACGGCAAGTGGACTCGGTTGCCCGACGTGGCCCAGGTGCACCGTTGACTCTCTCGTTACCACCCCCGAAATGGGAATCCACGGCGTTATCGAATTCGGAAATCGACTCTTGACGTTCGTGCTGGTGATCGTGGCCATCGGCACTTTTCTTGCGGTCGTGCGACTTCGCAGAGAACGGCGAGACCTCTTTCTCTTCGCTCTGCTCATCGGATTAGGCATTCCGGCTCAGGCGGTCATCGGTGGTATTAGCGTCCTGGTCAACCTGAATCCCTATGTCGTCGGAATGCACTTCGTGGTATCGGCTCTCCTCATCGTGTTATCGACCCTGCTCGTGACTCGCGTCTACGGTCAAGGCGCGCTGGCGCCCGTGGGTGTCGTGCCTGTTCTTGCGTGGACTGTCGCTGCTCTTCAATCGGTAACCGTCACCGTCGGCATCTTGGTGACGGGCTCAGGTCCTCATGCTGGCGACGCGCAAGCACCGCGAAATGGTTTGCCGAGTGACGTTTTGCAACACGTTCACTCGTATCCGGCATATGCGGCACTTCTGACGACCGTCATCCTCGTCATCGTCTCACTCCGGCGCGATCGTTCAGATGTGACGAGAGTTGCGCTCGTTCTGCTGTGCGTCAACGGCGTGCAGGCGATCGTCGGTGTGTCGCAAGCCAATCTGGGTCTTCCCGAGCTGCTCGTGGGAATACACATGCTTCTGGCGTGCCTCGTCGTTGCAGGAACTACGTGGCTGGTGTCGGTTGCTCGACGCCTAAAACGGGAGTAACGGATCAATCGCAATCGTCAGAAAAACGAGCGTGAGGTATGCATTGGAAAGGTGAAAAAGCCTCATTGGTTTCGGATCGACGTGTTCGAGTGCGCGGCTGTACAGGCGGTGGCACTCAATGAGGAACCACGTTCCGGCACTTGATGCGACCACCGTATACAGGATGCCCATTCCCGCAACGGGCACCAACAGCAGGCTTGCGGTAACGGTCGCCCACCCGTAGAGCACGATTTGCAAACCGACGGTCACCCGCCCCCGCACGACCGTAAGCATCGGCACGCCGGCAACTTTGTAGTCCTCTCGATAGCGCCACGACAGGGGCCAGTAATGAGGCGGTGTCCAGAGGAAAATGATGAGAAAAAGAACGGCGGGCGTCCAGCTCAGAGAATTCGTGACGGAGGCCCAGCCGATCAACACCGGGAATCCTCCTGCGGCACCGCCCCAGACAATGTTTTGCGGGGTGCGGCGTTTCAACCAGATGCTGTAAATCACGACGTAAAAAAAGATTGCGAAAACGGAAAGCCCCGTGGCCAGCCAATTCGTGAACAGCGCAAACCATGCCGTACTGACAATGGCCAAAATCCAGGCAAAAGTGAGGGCTGCCCGGTCGCTGATTTCACCCGTGACGAGAGGGCGTCCCGATGTGCGATTCATCAGGCGATCGATGTCGCGATCAAACCAGCAGTTGAACGCTCCGGCGCTCCCCGCGCTCAGTGCCCCGCCAATGAGAACCACGAGCACCAGGCCCAAATGAGGAATACCGTTTATTGCCAAAAACATCGTGGGAATAGTGACCGCAAGCAACAGTTCCATGACGCGCGGCTTCGTGAGAGACACGAAAGCAGCAACTTTCCTGCGGAGTGAAATTTGCGCGGGGGCACCCGTGTCTAAGAGGTTCTCGCGCATGGATGTGAGTCTATGACAGTTGGCGTAACAGTCCCCTCGACAACCGGTCACGAGAAATCTGACGGGTATGCTTATGAGCCGAAGCGTCCCAGCAAAGGCGCTTCTCGACGTGAACTGAAGGGCTACTGGTCTCGCATGGCATTGGAATGGAACGAACTCGACAGTGCCGCGGTGGACACCGCCCGCGTGCTCGCCGCCGACTCCGTAGAGAAGGTGGGAAACGGGCATCCGGGAACCGCAATTAGCCTCGCACCGGTCGCTTATTTGCTCTTCCAAAAAGTCATGCGCCGGGATCCACGTGATGATCAGTGGATTGGTCGCGACCGATTCGTTCTGTCTGTCGGGCATTCGTCACTCACGCAATACGTTCAGCTCTACCTTGCGGGCTATGGACTCGAACTTGATGACCTCAAGGCGCTTCGCACCTGGGGTTCCCTCACGCCCGGTCATCCGGAATATGGACACACCAAGGGCGTGGAAATTACGACCGGTCCATTGGGTCAAGGGCTCGCGTCCGCTGTCGGATTTGCCTACGCTGCGCGGTTTGAACGTGGACTCTTCGACCCCGATGCTCCCGCCGGACAGAGCCCCTTTGACCACTTCATTTACTGCATCGCGGGCGACGGTGATCTGCAAGAAGGCGTGACCGCGGAAGCATCGTCGTTGGCGGGCCACCAAAAACTTGGCAACCTCATCGCGATTTATGACAGTAATCAGATTTCCATCGAGGACGACACGAACATCGCTTTCACGGAAAACGTCGCACAGCGTTATGAGGCGTATGGCTGGCACGTGTTGACTGTTGACTGGAAGAAGACCGGTCAATACCTCGAGGATCTCGCGGAGTTGCACGCGGCAATCGAAGAGGCGCAAGCGGAAACGTCGCGGCCGACATTGATCATTCTGCGCACCATCATCGGATGGCCAAGTCCGCACAAACAGAACACGGGAAAGATTCACGGATCCGCACTCGGCGCCGACGAACTTGCCGGACTCAAGGAGAGGCTGGGCTTCGACCCGGCGAGCTTTTTTGCCGTTGACGATCGCGTCCTCGCACACACGCGACAGGCGATTGAGCGCGGCACCGTCACGCGAGCGGAGTGGACGGCAGCTTTTGACAACTGGGCCGCTCACAATCCTGAGCGCAAGGCACTTTTTGACCGTCTCGAATCGGGTGCTCTGCCCAACGGAGTCGAGGACGCATTGCCGGTGTTTCCGGTGGGTGAAATGTCAACTCGGGCCGCTTCCGGCAAAGTCTTGGGCGAATTGGGAGCGATAATTCCTGAGCTGTGGGGCGGTTCCGCGGACCTCGCCGAATCCAATCTGACGACCATCGCGGGAGCGAAATCGTTCATCCCCGCAGAATGGTCGACACACGAGTGGTCCGGCGATATCTATGGCCGCACACTCCACTTCGGTATTCGTGAACACGCCATGGGCGCCATCATCAACGGAATTGTTTTGCATGGAAAGACGCGAGCCTACGGTGGAACATTCCTCATTTTCAGCGATTACATGCGTCCCGCGGTTCGCCTCGCGGCATTGATGAAAGTGCCGTCCATATTTGTGTGGACCCATGACTCCGTTGCCTTAGGAGAAGACGGACCCACTCACCAACCCATCGAACAGCTCGCCTCACTTCGCGCCATCCCGGGTCTTGACGTGATTCGACCAGCCGACGCCAATGAGGTCGCGTGGGCCTGGCTCCGAATTCTCCAGCGGCGTGAAGGACCCGCCGGAATTGCGTTGTCGCGTCAAAACATCGCGGTTTTTGAACGTGGCACAGGTGACGCAACGGAGAGCACGATGGCCTCGGCGGCAAACGCTGTTCGCGGCGCCTACGTCTTGATTGATGCTCCCGACGGGAAGCCAGATGTTGTCATCATCGCCACGGGATCAGAAGTGGCGCTTGCGGTGAGTGCACGGGAACAGCTCGCAGCCGAAGGAATTGCCGCCCGTGTCGTTTCTGCCCCATGCATGGAGTGGTTCGACGAACAACCTCAGAGCTATCGCGACTCGGTGCTACCGCCGAGCGTTCGTGCTCGGGTCAGCGTCGAAGCTGGCATCGCGATGCCGTGGGAGAAATTGCTTGGTTCGGATGGACGCAGTGTGTCGATAGAGCACTTCGGCGCGTCGGCCGACTACAAAACGCTT
>RFQD01000061.1 GCA_009925875.1 Microbacteriaceae bacterium
GGTTGGGTGTCCACGCCCGAAAGTAACAACGTCATCGCGCCCGACGCCTCGGGCACGGAATCTCCCAGTGGGCAATCGCCTCCGCTGACACACCAGTCGAGGTATGCGTTCAGTGCCCCTTCGAAGGCGACCGCCTGGTCGTCTGACGATGCGTCCATCGTTGCCGTGGGATCGATTGCGCCATCGAGAACCATTCGCCCAACTCGGCTGGGAAAAAGGTCGGCATACGTCGCGCCCAGAAAAGTTCCGTAGGAATATCCCAAGTAGTCCAAGGTGAGATTACCCATGGCGGCCCGCACCATATCCATGTCTCGCGCTGAACTTTCCGTGTCAACGAATCCGAGAAGTTCGCCCGTGTTCTTCAGGCAGGCCTCACCGAAGTCGGTTGCTCGACGTTGTAACTCTTCGTTCCACGCGATTGAGTTTCGGGTCGCCACCGGAATGTCATAGAGCGACCGATCCATGTCAGCCGGATTTGTGTAACACGTCACCGGTGTGGATGCCCCCACCCCTCGTGGGTCAAGACCGACGATGTTGTAGGCCTCCAGAATGGGCGCATCGACTGCGCGGTCCGCGCTTTCCCGGATGAATGTTGCAGCCGACTCACCTGGACCACCCGGGTTGACCAGTAAGTCACCGCGCGCAGGTTGCTCAGACGCGAGGTGCCGAGTCAATGACAATTCGATAGGTGTGCTGAGCGGGTCGGACCAATCCGTCGGTGCGGACACCGATCCACATTGCACGTCAATGCCGCAAAAACTCCACACGATGGGCTGCGCGTAGTACGACTCGAAGCCGGCGGGCGCACCTTCGGCGACGGGCACGGACGTTTCACCTGACACCTGATCGAGCAACGACAGCGGGAAACACGCCGTGAGGCACAAAACGGAGGACGTAATCAGAATCGCGCTGCGAACAAATCGCTTGGGCATCTTCATTCAGCTCCGACTCTCGAAGGGACAGTAGCAACCCGGCACAATGCCGAATTGGATGGTTCCACAATTCTTCACGCAGCGACCCGAGGCGTCGACACGATCATCATGGCCTCCAGCGCAAGCACGGGAGACACGTTTCCCGCGATTCGATGACGTGCCGTCATGATGGCGTCCGTCACGTCGAGGGCAGTGCGAGCCGTCAAGGCAGCAGCGAACGGTTCAAGATCCGAAAGGTATTCGACATTGATGATCCCATCTCGCACACCGAGTTGAAGAAGCAAAACATCCCGAAAGACAGACGACAAATCAACCAGAATGCGATCCAAGCCGTCACGCAAGCTTCGAGTCTCGCGTCGCTTCTGTTGCTCTTCAAGGCTCCGAAATGTAGCCCGCATGCCAGCCGGAATGGAATCCTCGACCGCGAGCCCAAATGCACGACGAGTCTCTTCGACTTCGAGGGCATCCTTTTCTTCTGTGAGTGCCTTCGCGTCCTCGGTCGCGATTTCGAGCAATCGTGCTGCGACGAAAACCGCGTCGCGGACATTCTTGACAGAGAGTGCACGTCGAACGGTCTCGTCTCGACGCGCAGCCGCCAGATCGTTCGTACACAGTCGGGTTGCCATGCCAACATGACTCTGCGCATGTCGTGCGGCTCGCTCGGCGACCTCATACGCAACGCCAGTCCGACCCACGATGAGATTCGCCACATCGTTGATGCTCGGTACCGTGAGGCGAACTGACCGCACTCGTGATCTAATCGTCGGCAACAGATCAGCCTCACTGGGAGCGCAGAGAATCCAGATCGTTCCCTCGGGTGGTTCCTCCAGCGCTTTGAGCAATACGTTGCTCGTGCGCTCGACCATGCGGTCGGCATCCTCGATGACGACAACGCGATATTTCGCAACCCGTGGGCCAAACTGCGCGGTAGTGACGAGTGCGCGCACTTCGTCGATGGAGATAATGACCCGTTCCGTCGCGAGTGCGCTTAAATCGGGATGTGTTCGTGCCGCTACCTGGCGGCAGTCAGGACACTCGCCACAACCTCCGGAGCGGCACAGAAGTGCCGAGGCAAATGCATAGGCCAGGTTCGATCGTCCGGAACCCGGAGGCCCGGTGATGAGCCACGAGTGCGCCAACGCACGAGAGTCACTCGCGGCGGTTCGAAAGCGGCTAATTGCCTCTTCCTGTCCGACGAGGTCATCCCATACGCTCATTTTTCTAGGTTATCGAGCAAGGGAGACACCCGGCTCAAAATCCTGTCGGCAATATCTGTTTCGGACAACCGTGCGTCAATCACGAGGAATCTCTGCGGCTCCGCCGTGGCGATGTCGAGGAAGGCTTGGCGCACTCGAGCGTGAAATTCAGCTTTTTCAGACTCGAAGCGGTCATAAGGCTTTTTCTGGGCGAGCAATCGCTCCGACGCCGATGCCTCATCAAGGTCGAGCAATACCGTCAGATGAGGGACTAGGTCACCGGCTGCCCACAACGAGATGCGCTTGATGTCTTCGGCTCCGAGCACCCGTCCCGACCCTTGATAGGCGACAGAAGAATCGAAATACCGATCCTGCAGCACAACTTCTCCGCGTTCAAGTGCGGGTCGCACGACGGCTTCCACATTCTGCGCACGATCGGCCGCATAGAGCAATGCCTCGGATCGAGGTGCAATATGGCCTCGCGAGTGCAGAACCAGTTCCCGAATTTCGTCACCCAAGGGAGTGCCACCAGGTTCACGAGCTTGCGTGACGTGGAATCCAGATGATTCCAACGCCGAGCGAAGGAGTCGAATCTGAGTGGTTTTTCCAACTCCGTCTCCACCTTCGAACGTAATGAAGATGCCGCGCGTCACGATTTTTTCTTGGCTCGAATGGTGCGAGTCGTGGTTGTCGTGGTGCGCGCTTTTCGCACGGTCGCTCGTGGTGCTGCCGGACCCTTCGCCCGACGTTCGGACAACAAAACAACGGCCCGGTCAAACTCAATCTCTTCGGGGTTTTCACCACGAGGGATGGTCGCATTTGTTTCGCCATCGGTCACATACGGCCCAAATCTTCCGTCCTTAACCTTTATGGGACGCCCACTGTTGGGATCTTCACCGAATTCCTTGATTGCCGATGCCACGCGCCGGGCACCAAACTTTGGTTGCGCAAAGAGAGCAAGCGCCGCAGGCTCGTCGACGGTAAATATGAGGTCTTCTGAATCGAGTGAGCGAGTGTCGGTACCCTTTTTCAGGTAGGGGCCGTAGCGACCGTTCGCGGCAAAAATGGCATCCCCGGAATCCGGGTCATGGCCGACCAAGCGCGGCAAATTCAACAACATGAGAGCCGTATCGAGGTCGATGGTCGACGGATCCATCGAGGAAAAAAGCGATGCGGTTCGCGGCTTGGGTGCGTCCGACTTCGCTTTAGCCTTTGTCGATTTCTTTTTCGGTGAGGACTCCACAACCTCACCCGTCGCCGGATCGATGGCCGTGTCGGCTACGACGACGACCTCGCTCGATTCGGGTTCCACCTCTGTGACGTAGGGCCCGAACCGACCGTCTTTCGCAGCAACGAGTTTTCCGTTTTCAGGATTGACACCCAAAATGCGATCCCCCGCGACGGGAGCATTGATGAGTTCTTGCGCTCGTTGTGGAGTGAGCTCATCCGGGGGCATGCCGTCCGGCAGATACACCTTGCGCTTTTCTCCCGGCCCTGCCGATATCCCCGAGATTCTCTGCCGAATCCTTCAAGCCACGATGACTGTCGTGCCCAAAATAAAACTGTCGCAGCCAATCTCGCCAGTCCGCATCACCGTTGGCGATCTTGTCGAGGTCATCTTCCATCTCGGACGTGAATTCGTAACTCACGAGGTCGCCGAAGCTCTGCTCCATGAGTCGAGTCACCGAGAAAGCAATCCACGTCGGAACCAACGCTTGACCCTTCATAACCGCATACCCGCGATCGAGAATCGTCGCAATGGTGGCCGAATACGTTGATGGTCGACCGATGCCGATTTCCTCCATCTTCTTGACCAGTGACGCCTCGGTGTATCGAGGTGGGGGAACCGTCGAATGACCTTTGCTCTCCACGTCGGCCAAAACCAGTGCCTGGCCCTCCGTCATACTCGGGAGCTTGGAATCTTCTTGAGCATCCTGAGCGTTGCGGTCTTCGTCTGAAGTTTCGTCGTAGGCGTTCATGAACCCGCGGAACGTGATGACCGTCCCCGACGCAACAAAATCGGCACGCGGACTTGCGGGCGCATCAACGGCGAGCGTGACCGTTGCCGTCTGTCCTCGAGCATCCGCCATCTGCGACGCAACGGTGCGCTTCCAGATCAGGTCATAGAGTCGCAGTTCTTCACCTCGGAGAACACTCGAAAGCTCATCTGGGGTGCGAAAGACGTCGCCGGCTGGGCGAATGGCCTCGTGCGCCTCCTGAGCCGTTTTACTTTTACCTGAATAGATGCGCGGCTTTTCCGAAACTTGGTCCTCGCCATAGAGTTTGATCGCTTGCGAACGAGCCGCGTTCATCGCCTGTACAGAAAGGTTTGGCGAGTCGGTTCTCATGTACGTGATGTAGCCATTTTCGTAGAGACGTTGAGCGACACTCATGGTCTGGCGAGCGGAGAACTTCAACTTCTTGACGGCCTCTTGCTGCAACGTCGACGTCGTAAACGGAGCGAATGGGCGTCGTGTATGGGGCTTGGTTTCGAGTGACGCCACTGTGACTGTCGTCGCTGGCTCGCGCATCGCGTTCACCAAAGTTGTCGCTTCTGTCTCGGTCAGCACTCGTGCGGACGACTTGACCGTCCCGTTGTCAGCAAAGTCATTTCCGGTCGCGAGCTTCGCACCACCAAGTCGCACGAGCTTGGCATGAAACTGATTTGCCGGTTGTGAATCGGTCCCCACCGTCGCCAGGAGGTCCCAGTAGTCCGCCGAGACGAACGCGATTCGCTCGCGTTCCCGATCGACGAGCAGACGCGTTGCGGGCGATTGAACGCGGCCAGCAGAGAGGCCACGTCCGACCATACGCCACATGACGGGGGAAATTTCGAAGCCATAGAGCCGATCGAGAATCCGGCGTGTCTCCTGTGCATCGACAAGGGAACGGTCAATCTCTCGAGTGTTGTCACGGGCTTGTTCAATTGCGTCTTTTGTGATCTCGTGGAAAACCATGCGGTGTACCGGAACCTTAGGTTTCAAAACCTCATAGAGATGCCACGCGATCGCTTCGCCTTCACGATCTTCATCAGTTGCGAGATACAACTCATCAGCTTCTTTGAGCGCCCGCTTGAGATCGGCAACCGTTCGCTTGCTGTTTTCCGAGACCGCGTAGTAGGGCGTGAAACCGTTGTTCACATCCACGGCAAATTGACTAAAGGGGCCCTTTTTCATGTCTGCCGGTAGGTCTTTGGGGGTGGGAATATCGCGGATATGCCCAACAGACGCCAAGACTTCATAGTCCGGTCCCAAGTACTTGCCGATCGTCTTGGCTTTCGCTGGAGACTCGACAATGACGAGCTTTTTCATTGAAGACAAACAATTCCTCCGGTTCGGGTGGTACCGAGGTCACGATACAACGCTTTTTCTCGAACGCAACAAATGTCGCAGTTTTGACTCGGTCCGTTCGGTGGCGAAGAAGTGACGCGGCGTGCCTGGGTCACAATCCCGCTCGCGATCGAACGAACAAGCGAAGAGGACCGAATGAAACGTCCATCGTCACGAAGGCGTCCCCACCGGCAACGGTGCAGGTCCATGAATTTTGCCGCGTTTCACCGATGGCATCGGATGCGCGAGAGCACGGGTCCCCGGGGATTGCGCCATGTAGCGCGCTCGCAGCCGAGAGTGCGGCGCGATCAGTAACCGCTTGTGCACGCTCGTGCACGACGACGAATCCAACGAAAGGGAGAAGGACACCAATCAACGTGACACACGTTGCAATGATTGCGAGTGCCAACATCGAACCGGCCCCGGTCTCGGAGTCGAGAAAATCGTGACGTGCGGAAACAAAACCGACGCGGGTCACAGTGCGCGCGGCATGCATGACGTCTCCACGGCGTTGAGAGAGGCGAGGGAAAGAATGCCTGAACCGGCGCTACTCAGGGTCACGCAGACAGCATCAGTCGACATCTCGACCCGTGAACCAAGACCCGGTCGCAGGTTCGCAAGTTCCGACATCGCCTTGTCAGGAGCACTTCCGAGTGAAATCGCCCGGGCAACCGATGCCGCTGTGCCCGCAAGCCACGCGTGGTCTGCGCCCAACTTCACGGCGCCAAGAAGGGCCATCACGACGAGAATGACGGCGGGAAGCGCAACGGCGAACTCCGCCGTCACGCTGCCCGCCTCCCGTGTCATCACCTAACCACCGAAGGTCAGTGCGCCGGTAATGAGGTTGGTGAGGAGCTGTTGCACAATGTTGCCCTTCAAGATGCCAACGAGAACGCCCGCCAACCCAACGGCCGCCATGGTAGCAATCGCATACTCGGCCGTTGCGGCACCAACATCGTTTCTCAGAGCATCGCGGAGCCCGACAAGCCGTGACTGATTCGAAAGGGTCGGCGCGGCGTCGGCGCGAGATCGCGGTGTAATCAAATAGCTGCAAAATTTCGAGATTTGCATTGTTTTCCTTCCGTAGGTGGGGGTGTAATTTTCCCGACTCTTCGGTCTCGGGCAACAATCTGGGGGATACATTGTGGATTTCTCGCAGACCTGGACTGTGTGACGGATAACCGGTGGAGTGACGCTCTCTACACGCCCGAAACAATTCCGCTGGTGGAGATCAGTTCGACAACGAGGGGAACGACGGCCAGCAAAATGAACGCCGGGAGCACACACGTTCCCAATGGAAGGACAATCTTTTCGGACAGTTCGGCGCACTGTTTTCGTACCTGAGCAATTTCGGCATCTCGCCTCTGCAAAGTTTCTGCGTGCACGACATCGGCGAGCGGCGCACCCCACTCCTCCGAGAGTTTTCGCGCACGATGAAGATGTGTCGCGTCCGAGGCCACTTGTTCGATGCTCAAGTGCTGGGAAAGCGCTTCCAGACTTGCGTGCACGCCGACACCAGCGCGCAAACCCGCCACGACAACCGAAGGCACCACTCCGCGGGGCACACTCTCGGTCGTTACGCGCCGGATGAGGGCGCGACTCCACCACCAACCAGCCCACAGCAGCGCCATGCCTCCGACGAAACACAGCACGCCGAGCGCGTGACTGACAAAGAAGATGAGGACGTTCAAACCCAAGGCTGCGGCGATGAGGACCCCTATCGCGGGCAACGTGAGCATCACGCGAGCTGCCATTTTCGGACCCGCGACTGCCGCGGAAACTTCTCTGTCAATTGCCGCTAAAGCACGGTCGGCGCCGACGTCGGGGTGGATGGGCTTCTGCTGCGCAAGGACCGTACTCCTCACCTGGTTCGGAGAAATTCCGGCAACGATGAGCGCGACCGCGCGCTCGCATTGAGAAGCGAGTTCATCCCACGCGGTGGCACGGTTCGGGGCCATTACACGGTCTCGATTTTGAGTCGACCATTCTCCGCCACCACGAAGCGGGCATGAGCGCTGACCCGTCGAAGACCATCACAGACCTCCAGCACATAGACGTCGTCGAACGCGGCCACCGCG